>DASUDW010000367.1:0-3074 GCA_036275415.1 Chitinophagaceae bacterium
ATTTCCAAACTATTTTATTAACATTTTAAAATTGCTTGTGGATAAACCGGCGATAAAACGACGACAAAAAAAATAAAAGGTCATTAATAATTTATCTTACAGATAATATTTCATGGAGTAATCAATAATATGCTGCAATAAAAAATATACAATATAGTACTGTTACTTATTATTTTTTATCTGCCTGTACTTTTTACACTAGCATTATAATAGCCCGATGGATTAAATTTTTGAACAGACTGTAAAGATAGAATTGTAACACTGCCCCAATGGTCTGCTTAATTACCTTTGCGGAGCTATATCGCCTTACGGTTTTTTAAAAATCAAGTCTATGCGTTTTGATCAGCCTGTTCCGGTTACCACTATTGCCCAATTGATCGGTGCCGAAGTGGAGGGTAATGTAAATGGTTTTGCCACCGGCATCAATGAAATACATAAAGTGGAAAACGGGGATCTTGTTTTTGTAGATCATCCTAAATATTATGATAAGTGTATTCAGTCTGCTGCCAGTTTTATCATTATCAATAAAAAAACCGATGTGCCGGAAGGAAAAGCGCTGCTGATAGTGGATGAACCCTTTGAGGCTTACCTGAAAATTGTAAATTTTTACCGGCCATTTACACCTTCCCTGAAAATGATCAGTGAAACGGCTGTGATAGGGGAAGGCACTGTTGTACTGCCCGGGGCTTATATCGGTAACCAGGTAAGCATCGGCACAAATTGTATCATTCATCCGAATGTTACCATACTGGATCATTGTAGTATCGGCGATAATGTTATCATTCAGGCCGGTACGGTTATCGGCAGCGATGCGTTTTATTATAACAAAAAGACCAGCCGGGATATCCATTATAAAAAAATGAACAGTTGCGGCCGGGTGGTGATTGAAAACTCAGTGGAAATAGGCGCTAATTGCACTATCGACAGGGGAGTGAGTGCCGATACCATTATAGGTGCCGGAACGAAAATGGATAACCTCGTACATATTGGCCATGATACGGTAGTTGGAAAAAATTGCCTCTTTGCCGGCCAGGTAGGAATTGCCGGCGCTACTACTATTGAAGATAATGTAATCCTTTGGGGGCAGGTAGGAGTAAGTAAGACACTAACAATAGGAAAAGATGCCGTCATATATGCACAAAGCGGCGTGAAAGATTCAATACCCGGCGGCAAGGTTTATTTCGGCTCACCTGTAGAGGATGCCAGGGAAAAAATGAAGGAATTCGTCTGGATTAAACGTATACCGCAGTTGTGGGAGAAAGTAATGGGGGGTAAAGGTTAATTAGTTTATTAGTAAAATGGGTTCTTAGCAACCTTTAAATAACTAATAAACCAACTAACTAATTAACTGTAAAAATCTAATCAGGCACATAGTCATAAGGCAACTGGTCACCTAAAAGTTTCCAGCTCCAGTAACCCTGGTTGACCCAGTATTTCTGATCATAATAATATCCATTCTCCGTTATAGCAATAGTCTCCTTAATGTCAATATAAGAAATGGGGTATTGTACATTTTTGGGCAAACCCATTTTTTTAAGGTATTCCGGTTCCGGTTTTTTATTGGTATAAGCTATGCTCAGTTTTCTCGGAAACCATATTTCTATCTGCAGGGTGCTGTCCAGTGCACCATAATACAAAGTGTCGTAGGGATTATCCACCCGGTTGAATTTTTTGTCATTTTTTTCGTCCAGCATATCTATCACCCATCCGTCTTCGTATAAAGTACTGTCGTAATAGCTTCGCATAAAATGCAGTTTAGAACCATCATACGCCTTTCCCCGTGCAGCTTTCCATATAGTTTTCAGGCTATCATCACCTTCCATTTCGGTGAATAAACAATAGCCCCGGTAAGTGCTTACCTGTGAATTATAGAAGTAGACAAATGAATCCAGTTGGTAACGCAGGTTGTACCCAAGTGCATTATTGGTTATTTGAATGGCATCTGTAGCCAGCACTTTTAAGCGGTTGGATCTTTTATAATAATAAAATTTCAATACTTCCGGGTTCAAAAGGGTGCATTTAGCAGCACTGGGTGTGGAGCCGATAAAATTCTGAAAAAAGAAATCACCGTATTTGGTCAGGCCATCTGTTACTTCATAGGTGTTCTTCAGCACCACTTCACCCAGGCTCTTTTCTTCTTTTACCAATTGTATATCAATTTTATTACCCGCCTGTCCGGCAGGCTGGTTGTCGGTAACCCTTACCGTTTGTGTTACATAACCGGTATAGCTGAAAATAAGGTCATAGCCGCCTGCTTTCAGGTTCAGCGTAAATTTCCCTTCTTTATCTGTTACGGTTCCTAAAGTGGTATTTTGACAAAACACAGAGGCATTGACCAGCGGTTCTTTGGAAGCAGAATCCACCACGGTGCCGGTAATTATGATTTGTGCACCTGCAAAAAATGATAAACCTAAAAATAAAACGATAAAGAGGATGCTGTTCTTGACCATATGAAAATATTACTGCTTAAAGATAGGCTCCGGGCGGTTATCGTTGCATATTAACAATGCTACCGGCGTATTTTTCACAGGCTTTTTTGATGGATTGTTCCAAAGGGGTGTAGGAAAAATCCGGAAAGGCTTTCAGCAACTTACCATTATCAAACCAGGTTTGGCTTTGGGCTACCCTTGCACTTTCTTTTGTCAGTAATGGCTTTTTCCTTGTAAAAAAAGATTTTAGTTTTTCCAGTCGCCAGGCAACGGATAAAAGAAAAGGGGTTGTTTTCCGGGAAGGCCCTTTTTTACCAAAACCGGCAGCAATTGTATCCTGCAATTGCTTAAAAGTCCATGTATCGCCATTGACAATGAAACGTTGTTCAGAAATAGCACTTTCCATCAGCATCACAGTAGCCCGGGCCACATCTTCCACATCCACAAACCCATTGATGCCGGGAGTATACCAGTTAAAACCTTCATACACCTGCCGGAAAATGGCACAACTGCTGCTGTGCCAGTCACCATAACCTAAAATGGTACTTGGGTTTACTATCACAGCTTCCAGGCCTTCACTAATGCCCCTCCATACCTGCAACTCTGCTTTAAACTTGCTTTTGGCATAATGTGTATTGGTTTTGC
>DASUDW010000368.1:0-3445 GCA_036275415.1 Chitinophagaceae bacterium
TAATCGGCCTGTTTGTTACCAGCTACGCACCGGCAGTTGATAAAGCTTATCACTGTTTTGACTGCGGAAAAGAATGGGGACCTATTGAATATGAAACCACCGGTTAATTATACCATTCAAACAGGTATTTTTCATCATGCTCAATTTCAAAGCTACTTAAAAACTCAAGGTATTCTTCCCTGAATGTTTTTTCCTTGTGTTTTTGTTCCTGGTTCAGGATGTAGTTGTATACATTGTTAATATGAGAATGCGAGTAGGAAAATGCACCATAGCCTTCCTGCCATGCAAATTTTCCCTTAATCCATTTTTTTTCATTGATGAAATTCGAAGAATTGGCCTTGATATCCCTGACGAGATCTGCGATTGAAATGGCGGGGCGTAAACCAATAAAAATGTGGATATGGTCTGGCATTCCATTGACGATGATGGGTTTTTGATTTTTTCCCTTAATAATTCCGGCTATGTATTTATACAACTCTTCGCTCCATTCTTTTTGAATAAGATTTTGTCGTCCCTTTACGGCAAATACTACCTGGATATATAATTGTGAGAATGTGCCTGCCATTTTTTGTTTTAAATTTTCATTTTTGCCTGTTTACCTAAATTATTTATTTATCTGATAACAGGGAAATAGATTTATGTCGCCCCTTCGGGGCTCTTTTCACACATTTACTCCTGGCTATAATAATTACGGCCCTTCAGGCCTGATTCTTTTCAAATTCGTTTATTATCAAGCAAAAAGGACTATATAATTGTAAAGAAGCTCCTCCCTTACTCAAACAGCCCCGAAGGGGTGTCATTTCTATAGACCAATTCAATACATGAAAAAAAAGCTCCAGAGGAGCGACATATATCCTTATTCCGCAATGCCAAAATTTTCCTTTTCCTTCGTACCTTTTGCCAATAATCTTATTGCCATGTGGGAACAGATAATTGCACATTTTCAAACCCTTGAACAACGGCCGCTGGAGCGAATGGCAATTCTTGTTGGCGGCCTGCTTTTCTTCTGGTTTATTGAGGGTGCCATTCCTCTTTTTAAGCCTCATTACCGCAAAAACAAAATCCGTCATGCCGGTGTGAATTTCGTACTGACCGTGCTGCATTTAATCCTGCATACCGGTCTTGCTTTTTTCATTGTGAAACTATCTGACTGGTGCCTGTACAACCAGTTTGGCCTCGTAAACTGGTTCAATGCCGGTATACTGGCCACTGTTCTCATTGGAGTGTTTGCCCTTGATTTCAGCAGCTGGCTGGTACACCTGGTCATGCACAAGAATAAATTTCTCTGGCGATTTCATGTTATTCATCACAGCGATACCAATGTGGATGTTACTACCGGTCTTCGTCATCATCCAGGTGACAGCCTGCTGCGGGGCATTTTTTTTATGCTGCTCATTTTTATTTCCGGTGCGCCAATGTACAGTGTGATGATCTACCAGACACTGGTGGTGCTGGCCACCGCTTTTACGCATGCCAACATCAGCCTGCCGGAAAAAGTGGATAAGGCCCTGAGTTATTTTCTTATCTCTCCCAACATGCACAAAGTGCACCACCACTGGAAGCAGCCATACACTGATACCAACTACGGCGCTGTGTTTTCCATCTGGGACCGCCTGTTGGGTACATTCAGCCGCCTGAACATTAAAGAAGTTCGTTACGGAATTGACCATGATTTTCCGGAAGAAAGAGATGAAGATGTGCTGCTGTTGTTAAAAAAGCCCTTCACCAATAAGTAGTGCCGGAATTATTGGATTGCTATAAGATTGTAAGGATATTTGATGTATGAAGAAGGTTGCTATGATACCGGCCCGCTACGCTGCCACCCGCTTTCCGGGCAAGCTGATGCAGCAATTAGGAGATAAAACAGTGATACGTCATACTTATGATGCCACTGTTGCTACCGGATTATTTGACGAAGTAATCGTTGTAACCGATAGTGAAATTATTTATTCGGAGATTGCTGCAGCGGGTGGCAAAGCCATAATGAGCCAGCATGAACATGAAAGCGGCAGCGACCGTATTGCTGAAGCGGCGGCAGAGATGGATGCAGACATCATTGTGAATGTGCAGGGCGATACCCCGTTTGTAAAAAAAGAGCCGCTGGAGAAATTAGTAATGCAGTTTGATGATCCGTCGGTACAGGTAGCTTCCATGATGCAGGTGCTGACAGATAAAAACGACATCATGGATCCCAACTTCGTAAAAGTGGCAGTGGACAAGAATATGAACTCTCTTTTTTTCAGCAGATCAGTAATTCCCTATCCGAGAGACAAAGACTTTCCTACCGCCTACTATGAACATATCGGCGTATATGCTTTCCGCAAGCAGGCTCTCATGAATTTTACCCAATGGCCCATCACACCACTTGAAGCAGCCGAAAAGGTAGAGTGTCTCCGCTATTTAGAAAACGGCATTCCGTTGCGGATGATCGTAGTGGATTATTTGGGTGTAGAGATTGATACGCCGGAAGACCTGGAAAAAGCAGCTAAACTGCTTTAGGTTTTAACCACAGAAATACACAGATTAAATACAGCACAGACTACACTGCTAATAAAATTTATAATCAAAGTTTTGTTACCGAAAAATCTTTCTGGGCTGTTTCTACAACCGTCTTTTCCGTGAAAAAATCTGTGTTTGCTATGGTTAATCACTCCTTTCTCTATTCAAAAAAAATACTTTTACTTTTACTATTTAAACGCTCAGATCAAATAAGGTAAATATTGCAAAATTTAGACGCTATAAATGAAATAACTGGTAAAATTATTGGCGCTTCATTCAAAGTACATTCAGAACTCGGCCCCGGTCTGCTTGAAAGCTCATACAAAGAATGTCTGGCTTATGTTCTTTCTAAAGAAGGATTATGGGTTGAAAAGGAAAAGCCGCTTCCGCTGGTTTACCAGGAGGTTAGACTTGAGGTAGGCTATCGTCTTGACTTATTCGTTGAAAATGCTGTTGTGGTTGAAATAAAAGCGGTTGACGCTCTGGCTGATGTACATATCGCACAGGTTTTAACTTATTTGAAATTAACTCAATGTAAAGTAGGTTTGCTCATAAATTTTAATGTGGCGGATTTAAAAAAGGGAATAAAACGGTTAATACTATAACCGTGCAACCTGTGCCAATATCTGTGAAATCTGTGGTTATAATTTGGTAAAACACAACTAATGAAATTCAGAAACTTTAAAATGGTCGGCTATGTAGTCTACGGCCGTGGATCATTCAACCAGTTAGACGAAATACTGGCGCCGCACCGCAAGGATGGAAAGCCGATGATATTTTTAGTAGATCATTTCTTTGAAGGTAAACCGCTGGTTGGCCGGGTACCGCTGAGGGGCAATGACAAGATCATTTTTGCCGATGTTACCTACGAACCAAAAACCACTTATGTAGACAACCTGGCCTCACAATTAAAAGAAGAGTTTGGCGCCGTCAGTGGTGTTATCGG
>DASUDW010000369.1:0-11328 GCA_036275415.1 Chitinophagaceae bacterium
GAATTACACATACGGCTCAAATGGTATGCCTCAGAAAGCGATTAGGTATACAGGAACTGCAAATAGCTGGACTAGTATTTTTAAGGTTTATTATTATTACACTAGTTTTTAGCAATTAAATATTAATACTCCTTGTATCTTTGTCGCCTTGCTTGCTCAATCTTAAATCCTAAAAATCTCGGGAGGGGGGACAAACATGAAAGTCATGAAGTTTGGCGGCACCAGTGTAGGTAAGCCGGAACGTATGCATCACATAGTTAGACTTGTAACCAAAGAAACGGTTCAGGAACCGGCTATTATTGTATTATCAGCTTTATCTGGTACTACCAATGCACTGGTGGAGATAGGCGAATTGATTGCCAAGGGTGACCGCAACGGTGCCAAACAGGCTATAGACAAACTGGAGGCACATTACCAGGTATTCGTTACAGAACTGGTAAAGAAAGATGATACTGTCAAAAAAGCAAAAGCCATTATTGCAGAGCATTTTGAATTTCTGAATATTATTCTCAAGATTTCATTTAGCGAGGCCTTGAGTAAAGACATACTGGCGCAGGGAGAATTGCTCTCAACTAAATTATTCTGCGCCTACCTGGAAGAGCAGGGCATTGATCACTTGCTTTTACCGGCTTTGGAGTTTATGACTATTGATAGTTATGATGAGCCGCAGATTGGTAGTATCAAAGTGAAGCTTTCGCAGATTTTAAAACAGCACAAGGGCAAAAAATTATTCGTTACGCAGGGTTATATCTGCCGCAATGCAAGAGGTGAGGTGGATAACCTTAAAAGGGGAGGCAGTGACTATTCAGCCTCTTTAATCGCTGCTGCTATCAATGCTTCTGTATGTGAGATTTGGACGGATATTGATGGCATGCACAACAATGACCCCCGGGTGGTGAAGAAAACAGTGCCCATTGAACAAATGAGTTTTGATGAAGCAGCCGAGTTGGCTTATTTCGGTGCCAAAATCTTACATCCCGCCTCTATCTGGCCTGCACAACAGTATAATATTCCGGTACGGTTACTAAATACTATGCAACCGGAAGCTAAGGGTACACTTATAACAGAAAAGGCAGGAAGTGTAGGCGTAAAAGCTGTGGCAGCAAAAGATAATATAATCGCAATCCGAATCAAAAGCAGCCGGATGTTGCTGGCTTATGGTTTTCTGCGGAAAATATTTGAAGTGTTTGAAAAATACCGTACACCTATTGATATGATCACAACTTCAGAAGTGGCCGTTTCTCTGACAATTGACAATGATGCAAACCTTAAAGAGATATTGAAGGAACTGGAGCCCTTTGGTTCAGTGGAAGTGGATAAGAACCAGACGATCATTTCTGTGGTGGGTAATGAAATTTCGCAGACGGATGATATCATCAAGAAGTTATTTGGTTCTATCATGAACATCCCTGTCCGAATGGTAAGCTATGGAGGAAGCCCTCATAATATTTCACTGCTTATTGCTGCGGATTATAAATCCCAAATACTAAAACAGCTAAATAAAGGGATGTTTGGGCTTGATTAATGTCCGGCTAACAAGCGATAGTTTCCCGGCCTAATCATTTGTTAATGTGAAAATAGTTGTACCAGAAATTAAATCTGTTCGTTATTTTTAGTACTTATTCACACACCCATGAGATTCTATACTGCACTGTTAGCAGGTTTTTTCATGCTCTCCTTACATGGATGGGAAAATGATTTTGAATTAGCGAAGCAGAAGGCAAAGTCAGAACACAAGCTCATACTCTTGAATTTTTCCGGTTCGGACTGGTGTGTGCCATGTATACGATTACATAAAGATATTTTTGATCAGCAGGTATTCAGGGACTATGCAGATAGTAACCTGGTTATGGTGAATGCCAATTTCCCCCGGTTAAAGAAAAATCAACTGTCAAAAGACCAGCAAAGAAGGAACGAACGGCTGGCAGACGAGTATAACCCCAAAGGCAATTTTCCGCTTACTCTTTTACTCGATCCTGAAGGTAAAATACTTCGAAGCTGGGAGGGAAACCCGGAGATGACCCCTGTACAGTTTATAGGACAATTAAAAGCTGTGGCTGATGGCCGTAAGTAGACCCTTGACCATAGCGTCCCGGGTTTACAAACGAGTGCTCAAACTCATGGGCAACCGGTTTGAAATTTCAGTAATAGATTCTTCAGAACAAAAAGCACAACTGCACATTGATGCAGCCGTCAGCGAAATAAGCAGGATAGAGAAGCTCCTCACTACTTTTTCAGATTCCAGCCAGACAAATCTTATCAATAAAAATGCAGGTATCAGCCCTGTAAAGGTTGACAAGGAGGTTTTTGATCTTATCAGCCGGTCTAAAAGAATTTCCTCCCTCACACAAGGCGCCTTTGATATTACGTATGGCTCTGTAGATAAGAGTCTTTGGAATTTCGATCAAACCATGACTTCCTTGCCTGATCCTTCCACTGCCCAAAAAATGGTAAGGCTCATCAATTACCAACATGTTATTCTTAACCAGGAAGAGTGTACTGTTTTTCTGAAAGAAAAAGGGATGCGAATCGGCTTTGGTGGAATTGGCAAAGGCTATGCTGCTGAAATGGCAAAGAAGGTATTACAGCAAAGAGGTGTTGAAAGCGGTATCGTAAATGCCTCCGGAGACCTTACCGCCTGGGGTTATCAGCCTGATGGTAACCCCTGGACGATTGGCATTGCCGATCCAAATGCAGCCCGCAGCCCATTCTCGTTGGTCGAAATTACAGATATGGCCATTGCCACATCAGGTAATTATGAGAAGTATATTATGATCGGTGGCAAACGATATTCCCACACAATTGATCCCAAGACAGGCTTGCCTGTAACCGGTATCAAAAGTGTGACAATTATCAGCCCCAATGCAGAAATAGCAGACGCCATGGCTACTCCTGTCATGATCATGGGTGTAAAGGCGGGTGTAGACATGATTAACCAGGTAAAAGGGCTTGCCTGTATCGTCATCGATGATAATGATAAAATTTTCACATCTAAAAACATAAATCTGCAATGAAAAAGAAACCACAGCGACTCAGCGAAATGGCAATAATTATGGTCAGTTTGCTCGTATCAGGAACAATTTCCTGTACAACAGTAAAAGAGTATCAAAAAAACAAAATCAACGATGCGGAGATGACCCTCAGTGCAAGGAAAGTGGAAAAAACAGAGATGAGTTTCCAGACTTACCGGGAAGGTGCATCAGGCGCAAACGGAGGTAAGACCGGAGGTGGATGTGGTTGTAATTGATTTTTGATTCTTTAATCATTCAAAAAGATACTCATGAAGAAAATTTGTTTATCAATTGCGGGTATATTTCTCTCATTATTTGCATCCTTTGCGCAAACATCGCCGGAAGATTCTGCCCAATATAAAAGCCGGAAATTAACTTTTGAAGAAGCTAACCTTGTTTCCAGTTATTATAAACAGGATGGTAATAATTCAGCTGTTACAGGTGGCACCGGAACAGAAAAACTTACAGATTATTCCAACTCCATAGATGTGAAATTTACCAAATGGGGAAAGAAAGATATTAAACACACTTTTGATGTTGAAGTTGGAATAGATCATTATACTTCAGCTTCATCTGATAATGTGAACCCGAGATCCATTTCAGGCGCCTCTTATTCAGATACAAGAATCTATCCTTCTGTTAACTGGACTGCTGAAAATCAGGGTAAAGGAACCACCATTGGGGCCGGTTTGTCATTTTCTACAGAATTTGATTACCAGTCAGTTGGCGCCAACCTTCTTTTTGCCAAAAAAACCAGTAACAAAAACGGGGAGTTTACGGCAAAAGCACAGGCATATTTTGACCAGGTTAAATATATCCTGCCTGTGGAGTTACGTACCGGAGGCGGAGGTAATCCAAGAGATGAGGAAGATGACTATTCCTCCAGATCCAGGAATTCATTCAGCGGTTCATTGTCCTATTCACAGGTCGTTAATCAACGATTGCAACTACTTTTTATAGCCGACCTGGTATATCAGAAAGGATACCTGGGCCTTCCATTTCACCGGGTTTATCTCAACAACAGTACAGTGGTAGTGGAGAACCTGCCGGATACAAGAATGAAAATTCCTCTTGGCTTCAGGGCCAATTATTTTTTGGGAGATAAAATTGTGCTGAGAAGTTTTTACCGGTATTACCATGATGATTGGGGGCTCACGGCACATACCGTTCAACTGGAGACGTCATTAAAGGTAACTCCATTCTTTTCCCTCACACCATTTTACAGGTATTACTCACAAACTGCCGTTGATTATTTTGCGCCAATTTATGCGCACAAAACTACAGAGCAGTATTACACCAGTAATTATGACTTGTCGGGGTTCAACAGTAATTTTTATGGTGGCGGTTTCAGGATTTCGCCCCCCAAAGGAGTATTTGGAATTAAAAGGTTAAATATGCTGGAATTACGTTACGGACATTATACCAGGACAAATGGGTTGAAATCTGATATAATTTCTATGAATCTTAAGTTTAAGTAAAGTAAAAAATGACTGTGTAAAAAGGGGCAAAAAAGCATGATCCTTTTTTTTGTATTGCATTTGTCATGATATTTTGTTGGCTTCATGCCTGGCCCATATGGCAATAATAAGAAATAGGCAGGTTGTTATATATTAGGTCAGGCAAAAATGTTGAAGGCCCCGGAAAATCGGGGCCTTCAAAAATATCAGATTGTTAATCCTTTAAATTATCAGCAACGCATCTCCATAACTGAAGAATCTGTACTTGTCCTTGATCGCTTTTTTGTATGCTTCCATTGCCAGTTCATAGCCGGCAAAAGCACAGGTCATTATCAGTAAGCTGGTCTTGGGTAAATGAAAGTTGGTAACTAATGAGTCTGCAATATTGAAGTCGTAAGGCGGATGAATAAAAATGTTGGTCCAGCCCTCTGAAGGTTTCAATAATTTCTGCGCTGTAACCGATGACTCTAATGCCCGCATAGTGGTGGTGCCAATGGAGCAAATCCTGTGTCCATATTCTTTGGCCCTGTTCACAATTTTGCAGGCGGTTTCGTCAATATGATAATATTCAGCATCCATTTTGTGTTTGCTGAGGTCTTCCACCTCAATGGGGCGGAATGTACCCAGGCCTGTATGAAGGGTGACTTCTGCAAAACGTACACCTTTGATTTCAAGACGTTTGATCAATTCCCGGCTAAAATGAAGACCGGCTGTAGGGGCTGCTACAGCACCCACATGTTTGGCATAGACAGTCTGGTATCTTTCTTTATCCTCTTCGTCAGGTTTGCGTTTAATATATTTTGGCAAGGGTGTTTCGCCAAGCTTTTCCAACTGGGCCCTGAAATCTTCTTCACTGCCATCCCATAAAAAGCGAATGGTACGGCCTCTGCTGGTAGTATTATCAATAACCTCTGCAACAAGGTCTTCCTGGTCGCCAAAGTAGAGTTTGTTGCCCACCCTTATCTTTCTTGCCGGATCAACAATTACATCCCAAAGGCGGTTGGGTTTGTTCAATTCACGGAGCAGGAAAACTTCAATTTTAGCACCTGTTTTTTCTTTTCGGCCATACATCCTGGCAGGGAATACTTTGGTATTGTTCACCACAAAACAGTCCTTGTCATCAAAGTAATCCATGATGTCCCGGAAATGTTTGTTTTCAATCTCACCGGTATGGCGGTTAACCACCATCATACGGGCATCTTCTCTTCTTTTGGCCGGCGTTTGGGCAATAAGATTCAACGGGAGGTCGAAACGGAATTGAGAAAGTTTCATGAGTGTTTGGGTTTATATCAAAAAGTCATTGACACAAACCTGGCAGGTGCTAAAGCCTGAGAGGGTTTCCAATCCGGCCTTACGGCGCCGGGTTTGGTCAAAAAGACATCTTTTTAGGCGGGCAAAAGTACACTTTTAAAAGCAAAATACCGTATATAAACACAGTTTCTTTTCACAGCCGGGTTTTGCCCTTAACTGGCTGAATTTCAAAATAATTTTATGGTTTTAGATGGGAGGCAGCATCTTACATTTGTCAATATCATCATTCTTATCCGGGAAACGGTATTTAAATCGATTATGAAGAGGTTTACTTTTGTTTTGCTTCAGCTACTTTTTTTCAGCCTGCTACAGGCGCAGCCGGTCGTAAAGGCAAAAAAATATCCCAGTTTATTATGGGAGATTACCGGTAAAGGCCTCAAAAAGCCTTCTTATTTGATTGGTACCATGCATGTAAGCAGCAAATTGGCTTTTAACCTTCCCGATTCATTTTATCATGCCATTAGAAGCGCAGATGTGGTGGCCCTGGAAACTAATCCTGAAACCTGGCAGGACGATATGAATAAATATGATTTGTCCGGCGGCAAATCTTTTACCGAAGGTAACAGGTACAGCATTTATACTTCAATGCCCTCCGATTATCTTACTATCAATACCCTGAAGTTTTTTAAATATTATAATAAAATTGAAAGATCGTTATATAGCAACCCCTCTACTATTAATAGCTTGTTATATCGTACTTATGGCAATGAGTCGAGTGATTTTGAAGAAGACACCTACCTTGATATGTATATTTTTCAGTGCGGAAAAAAACTGGGTAAGAAAGTAGCCGGCGTGGAAGATTATGGGGAGAGTATGAAATTAATGGCAGAGGCTTATAAAGATGCGGCTAAAGACAAAAACCGGAAAGAAAGAAGTTATGGTGATGCAGGGAATGATTATAGCGGAGAAAAACTGGAGGAAGCATACCGGACTGGCAATCTTGATCTGCTTGATTCCATCAACCGGTACAACAGCGAATCAGCTGCTTTCGATGAGAAATTCCTTTACCGGCGAAATGAAATTCAGGCCCGGTCTATCGATTCAATAATTGCCAGCGGCGCTGTTCTTTTCGTAGGTGTTGGTGCAGCCCATCTTCCTGGTGACAGGGGGGTCATTGAGTTATTAAGAAAAAAGGGATACCATTTGCGTCCTGTAAAAATGGGCGCAAGGGCCGGTAAGGAGAAAGAACTACTTGATAAAGTCAGAGTGCCGGTTACTTTTCGTTCAGTTACCGCAAAGGATGGAGGGTTTAAGGTTGATATCCCCGGTACATTTTTTAAAACGGGGGATGATGCAGCGCTTGACCAGCAACAATTTGCGGATATGGCCAACGGAAGTTATTATATGGTTACCCGGATAATGACCAATGCGTGGCTATGGGATCACAGTACAGATGAAGTATTTCAAAAGGTTGACAGCCTTCTCTATGAAAACGTTCCGGGCAAACTACTTTCAAAATCCACTGTTTACCGAAATGGTTATAAAGGACTTGATATAACCAGCAGGACCAGGAGAGGTGACCTGCAGCGATATAATATTTTCATTACTCCCTTTGAAATACTTTTCTTTAAAATGAGCGGAAATGGTGATTATGTAAGGTCCGGTGATGAAGCAAAACGGTTTTTTGGAAGTATACAGTTGAAAGAATACAGGAGTACCAATGGATGGACAAAATACTCTCCTGCCTTTGGTGGTTTTACAGCTGAGTTGCCGCATGAGCCCTATCTTGGTAATGACGGCAGCTGGATATTTGATGCAGAAGATAAAAGTTCAGGAATAAATTACAGGATAATCCGTTCAGATATCCATAACTACCATTTTGCTGAGGAAGATACTTTCGATCTTGGCCTTATGGATGAAAGTTTTAAGTCTTCCGAGTTCATTGATACAACACTTTTCCGAAAGCAAATCCTGTTTAAAGGATACCCGGCACTGGATGCCAAATACAGGGACAGGAATGGTAATATCTTTTTAACAAGGTTTGTCATCTGCGGTCCTCATTATTATACACTGGTTGCTCACGGAAAGCAGGAGGCACTGCAGATGCAGAAATTCCTCAATTCTTTTGAGTTAAGGCCTTTTAATTACGGTAAAGCAAAACTTTATGCTGACACGGCGCTTTATTACACGGTGAATACCACTTATTTTCCCCGGGATGAAAAGATAAAACTGGATTTCAGGGAATCTAATTATTTCTCGGCGCTGGATGACGAGGAAGAGGAAAACGAAGAGGTTGAGACAATGAGCGGAACTTATCGCAACAAAGTAATTGTCAACGATACAACAGGAGAAAAAATATTTGTTTCGTTTTCAAGGTTACCGCAGTATTATTATACAAAGGATAGTTCTGTATTGGATACAGATAACCAGTTTTCTGCCAGGGGAGGTAGTGATAGTGATTCGTCGTGGATCGTAAAATGGAAGAGGAAGGGGGAGTGGCAAAATAAATTCAGGGTATGGGAATCCGTCCTTACTGATTCCGGAAGCAGCAGAATCATTCATACAAAATATTATTATAAAGACGGTGTTCGGTTTGTGCTGATGAATCAGTCAGATTCATTAACTGCGCCGAGTTCATTTGTACAGCAGTTCTTTGAGAGTTTCAAACCGGCTGATACTCTTCAGGGTATTAATCCTTTTGAAAAGAAATCGGCCCTTTTCTTTAAAGACTTTCTGAGTAATGATTCAGCCAGGCATAAAAGGGCGGTAAAAAGTATTGGTGATATTTATCTTGATTCAGCAGATCTTCCGCTTTTGAAAAAATCAATTAGCTGGATAAACTGGGATGAAAAAAAGTACCTGAATGTCAAAAAAGAGCTCATCAATAAGCTTGGTGATATCAAAACAAGGGAGTCTGCCAATTACCTGAAAGAGCTCTATTATGCCCTTGATGATACCGTTCAGCTGCAATATGCTGTACTGGAGAATTTGTTGCAGCATAAAAACAATTTTGCATACAGCATTTTTCGTGATATCATCAATGATGAACCGCCGGTTCTTGATTTTTCAACAACCGACTATTCTGCATTTGAGACACTTCGCCTGTTAAGTTTATACCGGACCGGAAGTTTTAATTACAAAAACGGAAGATTCCTGGATGAGTTGTCTGATTCACTGCAGTTAACGAAAAGTATATTACCAGACCTTCTGCCTTTGCTGAATCTGGATGATTATAAGAGCAGCATAATGAAATTACTCGGACAAATGGTAGATAGTAATGTTGTGCAACCCTGGGAGTACGAAGCATATTTCAATAAATTCATGACAGAAGCAAAACTTGCATTGAAAAAGCAGGCTGTTGCAGAGAAAAAGAAAGCAATTATAAAAGCGGAGGAGAATAAATCTGCAAAAAAGAAGCCTTCTTACCTCTCTGTATCCGATGAAGATGATTATGGAAATGAAGACCTTGATCTCTATGCGACATTATTGTTGCCATTCTGGGATACAAAAATTTCGGTACAACCTCTTATTCAGCAGATGCTGCGTTCCAATGATAAAAGACTTAAGTATAAGACTATGCTGTTAATGCTGGACAATAAAAAGCAGATCCCCGATACTTTGCTTGCTTATTTTGCCGGTTTGGATGATTATCGATATGAACTGTATTCAGACATGAGAAAGCGAAACCTTTCAGGCAGGTTCCCGGCGGCATTCATTTATCCTCTTGCGCTGGGACGGAGTAAGTTGTTAAATCTTGAGTCATATGACAAACCTGATACGATAGTTTACCTTGACAGGCTGCCGGCTGTATACAGAGACAAATCCGGTTATGTTTATTTTTTTAAATACAAGACAAAAAAGGATGATCTTTCCTGGAAGTTGGCTACAGTTGGCCTCGTACCTGCAGATTCTTCCAAATTTGAGTTTGATGATAATCCTGATTTTATATCCGCCTCAGCGTATTCTTCGTTATTGTCCGGTGCTCAATACACCAGCAATAAATATGATTTTACCAAGCTTAGGGAAACAAGGTTTAAGGAAGATGAAAGTGTCGCCAAACAGATTACTTTGGAGTTAAAAAGGATATTGTATTCCAGAAGGAAAAGCGCCAGGGAATTTTACCGGGATGAAAACGGGGAAAATGAATATACCGATTAATGTGCCTTTGCTCCCGGAATCGAGGCAATCAGGTTTTTAGTGTAGTCATTTTCTGGTTGGTCATAAATCTTATCTGCATCACCACTTTCAACAATTTTACCTTTATTCATTACCATGATCCGGTCACTGATATAACGGACTACCGACAGGTCATGTGATATGAAAATTATTGTAAAGCCAAATTCTTTTTTCAGGTCATTCAAGAGGTTGAGCACTTGTGCCTGTACGCTAACGTCCAGTGCTGAAACAGATTCGTCACAAACAATAAACGATGGATTTAAGGCCAATGCCCGGGCAATGACTATACGCTGACGCTGACCGCCACTGAATTCATGCGGGTAACGATTAAAATGTTGTGCATCAAGATTTACTTTTTCCAGCAATTCAATTACTTTTTCTCTTCTTTCTTTGTCTCCCTTAATCAATCCGTGTACCCTTAATGGCTCAGCAATAGCATTACCAATCGTAAGGCGGGGGTTTAATGATGAATATGGATCCTGGAATACAATCTGGATTTCTTTTCTGATGGTATGCAACATTTCTTTTTTATGGGCCGTTAGGTCTTTGCCATTGTAAAAGATATTGCCTGCAGTAGGTTCTATTAAACGAAGCAGCACCCTTCCCAGTGTCGTTTTGCCACAGCCGCTTTCACCCACCAGCCCAAGCGTTTCTCCCTTTAATACTTCAAAGCTTACATCGTCTACGGCCTTTATATATTCATGGGTCTTGCCAAAAAGCTTTTTTTGGTTGGGAAACCATACTGAAACATTTTTAGCGGATAAAATGACTTCGTTACTATCCGTAGCTTTTTTCTCATTTAGTCCCGAATGTATATTGCTTTTTGGTTTTGGTTCCAGGAAATCGCTGACCACCGGTAATCGCTCCCCTCTTTTATGGTTGACCGGGCGGCAGGCGATTAATGCTTTCGTGTAAGGATGTTGGGGCGATGTAAAAATTTTACTTACCGTGCCCTGTTCAGCAATTTCACCTTTATACATTACAATGGCCCTGTCTGCAATTTCTGAAACAACACCAAGGTCATGAGTTATGAAAATGACACCCATGCCGGTTTGTAGTTGTAGCTCTTTAATGAGCTGCAGAATGGTTTTTTGAACAGTTACATCCAAAGCGGTTGTAGGCTCATCACAAATCAGTAATGACGGTTCGCAGCACATAGCCATAGCGATCATTACCCTTTGTTTTTGGCCACCACTTAATTGATGCGGGTATCTTTTGAAAACGACAGACGCATCAGGCAGTTTTACTTTTTCAAACCACTCCAGTGTTTTTTGCCTTGCCTTTTCCCGGTTAAATTTTTGGTGAAGCCGTAAGGCTTCCATTACCTGTTCGCCACAGGTGAGAACAGGGTTTAAAGATGTCATTGGCTCCTGGAAAATCATTGCTATTTGATTGGGCCGAATATCCTGTAACTGGTTGCGGGTTTTGTCCAG
>DASUDW010000370.1:0-5432 GCA_036275415.1 Chitinophagaceae bacterium
ATTTTTTCTTAATTGAATTGAATCGACTTTTGGATCGCCTGCATAACGGGAAACCACCACTTGCCCTTTATATTGCACATCAATCAGTTTGTATTTATCAAAACCGGTCTTGCTTAAAACCTGCTTATAGAACACCATTAATCTTCCGAATTTGGCAGGAATATTTTCTCCATTACCCAACTTTACCAGGTGATTACCTACCAGCGGTACCATTTCAAATTTTTTATCCTGCGTAATATCAATTTGTGACACCTGCGACAACCAGAATGGTTCGTTCTTAATAAAACTTCCGATTGATCCTACTTCCCTTAACAACGCACTATCACCGGCACTTAGGTTTTTCTTTTCAGGAAAACCAGTGAATACCGGTACCCTTGCACTCAACTTGTCAGATAAAGGCATTTTGCTGCTAAGGCTGTCGATATAAAATGAAGTACCAGCAACGGTAAATATCCTAGCAACCGGCTCTCTTTCCACAATTGTAATATGCAACACATCCTGATTGTCAAAATAGAGTTCCGCTTTGCTGATCCAGGTATTGCTTTCTAAAAGATGCTCCAATTCATGAAGTTTGAATGCCGCAACGGACTGGCCTTTAATCGATCCGTTTGTAGCCTTTTTCAACAATTGTTCTACATCTTTTTCATCTATAAAGAGGTTTCCCTTTGAACCTTTAATGGAAATGCTGTAGTCCTTGCAAAGACCCTTATTTTTCCGTGTAATAGCAGCCATCAGCAGAGTAAACATAATGCCGCCGATACACAACCAAACTGTGATGAATAAAATCTTCTTTATTGTTGTTTTAGCATTCACACTAAATATTCTTTAATACATTTTTTATTGGCTCAACCAAACTATCAATATCACCAGCGCCGGCTGTTATCAGCACTTCACCGAATTCTTTATTCAGCGTAGTTGAATAATTTTGCTTTATCCAGGTCATCAATTCTTCTTTTTCCATCACCTGCTTCTTCTCATTATTCATTTTTTCCAATATCATTTCACTACTCACACCTGCTATTGGTAATTCCCTTGCAGGATAGATGGGCAGCAAAATCACTTCATCCGCCAGGTCCAGCACTTCTGCAAAGCCATCCGCAAGATCTCTTGTGCGGCTGTACAAGTGTGGCTGAAATATGACTGTACATTTTTTTTGCCTGAACAAAGTCTTTGCCCCGTTGATCAATGCCCTCAATTCTTCCGGATGATGAGCATAATCGTCAACAAATACCAGCCGCTCATTTTTAATGATATACTCAAATCTTCTCTTTACACCGCGAAAACCCTCTACCGCTTCCCTGATCTTTTCATTTTCGATTCCCAAAGAACTGGCCACTGCTATAGCGGCAATTGCATTCTCTACATTATGCATCCCGCCCATATTCAGCTTCACATTGTCCAGCATATTATCTTTCCACATCACATCAAACTCATAACTGCCATTCTTCATCCGGATATTGGCTGCATACACATCAGCACTTTCATTCTGCAGGCTGTATGTTATATGCTGACTGGCCGTTAATTCCTTTCCCCTTTTTAATCCAAACTGCCTGATCAATAATCCGCCCGGTCTAACTTTTTTACTGAAATCAATAAAGGCCTGCTCCATTGCTCCAGGTGTACCATAAATATCCAGGTGGTCAGCATCCATTGCAGTGATGATGGCCACATCCGGGTTCAGTTTTAGAAAACTTCTGTCATACTCATCAGCTTCTATCACACAAACATTTCTTTCACTGCTCCAGAAATTGGTTTCATAATTAACGGAGATACCACCAAGAAAGGCATTACAACCAAAACCACTGTGCCGGAGCAGATGTGCCACCATCGTGGTAATTGTAGTTTTGCCATGCGTACCTGCAATACATATATTAAAAGAACTCTCTGTTATGAGTTGTAATACATCACTTCTCTTTACCACTTTAGCTCCTTTATCTCTGTAATACACCAACTCTTTATGAGCTGCCGGAATAGCCGGTGTATAAACCACCAGGTCAGGGTGCTTTGGAATCAATTCCACATTTTCTTCATAGTGAACTGCTATTCCACTTGCCTCCAGTTCTTTCGTCAGTACCGTTGGTGTCTTGTCATACCCACTCACTTTAACTCCACCGGCATGAAAGAACCTGGCAATAGCACTCATCCCGATTCCGCCGATGCCGACAAAGTACACTTCATTCAGTTTGTCAATCCCCCGGAAGGGGGTATTCATAAGGACAGTATTGATACCCCCATCCCCTAAAGGGGTGTCTGGAGATAGTTTCTTTATCGGATTGTTACTATTCAATTTTAAACTTCCATTTTTAAGGCCTCCAAAGTCTCCCTTTAGGGAGATTTAGAGGGTTTTAAGTATCTCTTCCGCTATTCTTTTTGCTGCATCTGTAATAGACAGTGCTGCAATATTCTTTTTCAATTCTTCCTGCTTACTTTCATCTTTTGAAAGCTCAATGGTCATAGAAACCAGTTTTCCCATTGCTTCATCATCTTTCACTACCATTGCCGCCTTTTTTTGAACCAGTTGCATAGCATTTACTGTCTGATGATCTTCGGCAGCAAAAGGATAGGGTACGAACAAAACGGGCTTTTTAACAACACATAACTCAGCTACGGTCATCGCTCCTGCACGGGCCACCACAATATCGGCAGCGGCATATGCATATTCCATCTTTGTGATGAAATCATTGACCCAAACTGATTTTTTTCCACTGGTACTTTCCTTTGCTTTTGCTGAATAAGGTTTACCTGTCTGCCAGATGATTTGCAAACCTGCGTTTAGCAAATCATCAAGGCCTTTATCAATGGCTTCATTTATGGATTTTGCGCCAAGGCTACCACCTACCACCAGCACAGTTTTCTTTTTTTCTTCCAATGAGAAAAACTGTAACCCTTCTGTTCTTGTCACCGTTGATTGTGCAATGACAGTACGTACAGGGTTCCCTGTGATTATGATCTTTTCCTTTGGAAAAAACTTTTCCATACCATCTGTACCGGTAAAAATTTTTGTTGCCTTTTTTCCCAACAATATGTTTGACTTTCCGGCAAAAGAATTCGACTCATGAATGAAAGTAGGAATCCCTTTTGCCTGTGCAGTTTTCAATACAGGAAAACTGGAATAACCTCCTACACCTAGCACTGCATCAGGCCGAAATCTTCTGAAAATCTTTCTTACCTGAAAAAAACTTCTGATCAGTTTAAATGGCAATCCGATATTCTTTATCAAAGAGCTGCGGTTGAACCCCGCTATATCTAATCCTTCAATTTTATACCCTGCCTCAGGCACCTTTTCCATCTCCATCTTTCCTTTTGCGCCCACAAAGAGAAATTCCATATTGGCATCAAATTCCCGCAATACATTGGCTATTGCAATAGCCGGAAAAATATGTCCCCCTGTTCCACCACCTGCTATTATCACTCTCCTTCCCATTTCACTTATTTTGCAAATTCTCTTGTTGTTGTTCCTTCCAGTTGTTCCACATTCCTTGCCACACTCAATATGATACCAATGGCAAGACAAGTAAATATGAAGCTGGTCCCTCCCATACTTACCAGTGGTAAGGTTACACCTGTAACCGGGAACAGGTTTACAGTTACTGCCATATTTGCCACAGCCTGAATTGCGAGGGTAAAGCTTAATCCAAGTGCCAGAAATGCGCCAAAGGCATAAGGACATCTTTTAAATATCCGGATGCACCGGTAAAGAAATACCAGATATATGAACATGATAAATGCCCCGCCAAGTAAACCGTACTCTTCAATTATGATGGCATAAATGAAATCATTATAAGCTTGTGGTAAATAATCCCTGGTTGTGCTGTTTCCCGGACCTACGCCAAATACTCCGCCTTTTGCAATAGCAATCTTTGCCTGTGTTGACTGGTATGCATCATCATCAATGTCCTGGCTTCCGTAAATGAAGCTTTCCATCCGGCCTATCCAGGTATCTACTCTTACCAAAAGCCCGCCTGAAGATTTCTTAACAGCTACGACTTCTTCATTCTTTGCTTGACCATGACGGATTACAGCTGCAGAAATCAGAAAGAGGATAGGTATCAGTGCAACACCAATTGTCAATAAAATATGCCTGGTATTAACCCTGCCAATGAACATAAGCAGTAAACAACTTGCGCCTAATAATAATGCAGTAGAAAGATTCGCCGGGGCTATCAATAAACATGTAATGCCAACAGGTATGATGACCGGCAAAAAGCCTTTTTTGAAATCTTTGATCACATCCTGCTTCTTACTCAACAGGCGGGCTAGGAACATGAATAAAGCCAGACGGGCAAAATCTGAAGTCTGCAAGGTCATATTGATAAAGGGCAATCTAATCCAGCGGCTTCCCTCATTCATCTTTACACCAAAGAACAAGGTGTAGAATAATAACGGAAGGGAAATAAGAAAAGCAACCTTTGCCGCTTTTGAGTAGAATGTATAATTAACAAGATGCGCAAAATAAATGACCATAATGCCGGCAAGGATAAAGGCGATCTGCTTGAAAAGGTAAATCTCTGTATTACCCCGGTAATTTTTATATGCCAATGATCCGGTGGCGCTATACACAGCCAGCAATGAAACAAGAGTTAGCAATATCACCAATGCCCATATCACCTTATCACCCCTGGTTTTATTGATAAGGTTATTGGCATTGAAGGTATTCTTCAACCCGCTGAATCCAATATCTCTTGTTGCTTCCATTTATTATAGTTCTTTCACTGCTTTTTTAAACTGCGTTCCCCTGTCTTCATAATTCTTGAAAAGGTCGAAACTGGCGCATGCAGGGCTCAATAACACCACATCACCTTTTGTGGCGAAATGAAATGCTGCTTGAACAGCCTCAATTGCCGAACCAGTATTTACAATTGTTGAAACAGTACTGCCAAAAGCCTCATGAATTTTACGGTTGTCTGTACCTAAACAAATTATGGCCTTCACTTTTTCTTTTACCAGTTCATCAATCAGTGAATAATCATTTCCTTTGTCCACACCGCCAAGGATAAGTACAGTGGGCTTGGTCATACTTTCCAGGGCATACCAGGTTGAGTTTACATTCGTTGCCTTGCTGTCATTAATAAACTCAACACCTCTGACAGTAGCCACATGCTCCATTCTGTGCTCGAGGCTCTGAAAGTTCTGAACTGCATCACGGATCTTTTCTTTCCGGATATCCAATGTGGTAGCTGCTACACAAGCTGCCATAGTATTATACTGGTTATGTTTTCCTTTGAGTGCAAAATCATACACACTCATGGATGTAAAATCCTGTCCTGTTCTTACATACATATCTCCATCCTTAATAAATGCTCCATTTGGTAATTCTCTTTTCATACTAATTGGCAGTTGGTTTGATTGAATATTGAATCCGATAGCTATCGGATGGTTTAAATATTTCATAGTTACTTCATCATCGGCGCAGAAAATGAAATAATCATCTT
>DASUDW010000371.1:0-5177 GCA_036275415.1 Chitinophagaceae bacterium
TTTTTGTGAAACCACAAATCCTGTCGGACGTAAAATGGTAATGCATACGTGGCCGTTATTGATTTCATCTACTTCTAATTCGATCCGCTGACCCGGTTTTATGTCCGGGAGCCGGTACGATTTTCCGGCAGTAAAATCTTCTGCCTTCTCTGACACATAAACCGTGTATCCCTTTACGGAATGTTCAGGCAGGCCAATGCTTCCGAAAATCAACAGGTGGAGTTTGCCTTTTTTCCATTGGCGTACCTGTTGCACTTCTACCGGTGAAGACAATTCCCGCAGTACCCGCATAGATGGTTTGGGCCGGCCATACATATCATAGACGCCATGTATCCTTCTTCTGAATTTATTATTGTCCTTTGTGCCGGGATAATGGGTGCGGTAATCAGTGAGGTCAAAATAAATCGCCCCCTCTACATAGGATTTGCTTTCATAAATCCCCATGTGATAGATCATATCTTCTATCCTTCTTTCATCGCCTCCTTTGAAATTGGGTTCGCAAAGGCCAAACTCAGAAATAAAAAAGGGCATTGAAGGATAGCTCATGTGAACACTATCGAGGTAATAACCGATTTTACCGGTGGGCAGGTCCCACCAACTGCCGCCGTATTCATTCATCATCAGGTAATCTCCGCCTGCTGCCGCATCAGGTACAAAAGAAGCCTGATTGCTAAAGCCCCAGGTAAGTGTATTGCTGACATAGGCTGTCATGCGGGTGGGATCCAGTTGCCTGGCCTGCCGGATCAAATCTCCGATGAATTGTTTCATAGCCGGGTCACGGCCCCGCAATTCGTTGCCAACGCCCCATGAAAAAACACTGGTATGATTGAAATTATTACGAACCATCCGTTCCAGTTGCTTAGTGGCCAGGGCATACATAGTATCATTGGCCGGCGTTTCGGGCCCCCAGAGAGGAAGTTCCTGCTGTACCAGGATGCCGTTACGATCGCAGAAGTCGTAAAACAATTCATCCTGCTGAAAATGCTGCCGGGTAAAAATGGCATTCACCTCTTTCATCAGTTTGCACTGACTGATAATAACAGAATCTGATTCGGCAAACCCGTAGTCAGGATTACTCCCTGCTGTCCATTCCACCCCCATCAGCTTTATCCGTTCACCATTTAAATAGGTTTTCCCGTTTTCAAATTTTATGTCCCTGAAGCCGATGCTGGTTGAAATATGGTCGCTTGTCTTTTTCCCGTCTAACACTTTAACATCAACACGGTAGAGCCGGGGAAAATCAAAATGCCAGGGGTTTACGTTTGACAACACCAGGTCCACCATGGCAGCATTATTATCCCAGGCTGGTTGTATCGTGTCTTTGTAAATGGTTTCCCTTGTGGGCTGATTTTCTTCGGTAATGGTAACGGCCAGCCGTATGCGGTCCAGATTTATTTTTTCATCAAACCCCAGGCGTAGCTGTAATTTCCCCTCGTTGCCGCCCACCATTAGCCGGGGTGATGCCGCTATGTAATTAACAGAGGGCTTATCACTTACTATCAGGGAAACTTTGCGGATGAGGCCCCCATCATTCGGCCAGTCAAATGAACTGCCAAAGGGAATCTTGTTCCTGCCAAAGTCGTTGTTGACCAGGATAGTGATATTGTTTGTTTTGCCATATTGCAATTTGTCAGTAAGGCTGACACTAAAACTGTTAAATCCGTCTCCGGTATTCTCTGCTATTTTTTCCCCGTTCAGGTAGATATAAGCGCTGTGGTTGATGGCCCCGAAGCGGATGACCACTTTCTTATTTTTCCAGTGGGCCGGCACATGGAGTTTTTTCTGATACCAGCCCCACCCGTAATGGTTCTGGTCAGCTTCATCAATATTCCAGGTATGCGGCAGGCGGACTAAGCGGCTGCCGGGTAAGGGTTGGTTGAACCATTGGTCCCGTACGCCGGATTGCAGTCTGTCCGTGGTGAACTGCCACTCATCATTGATAGAAATTGTATCCCGTTGCGCAGCAGATACTACAACAACAAGAACACTTATGCATAAGAAAAAAAATCGTTGAAGCATGCCCTTTATTTTACTCTACTATAATTTCATCAGCGAATATCCATCCCGGTTTTCCGGCACCGCTATGCCCTGCCGGACACAGGTTGTTCCTGGCTGTTACCCGGATAAACCTGGCCGGCTTTCCGGCAAAACTTGCTTTAAAATCGTACAGCAGGTTTTTTTCATGTATACTATGGGGGTTCACCAGCACCTGTACCTCTTCAAAGTCAGTTCCGTTCACTGAGATTTCAAATTTTACTTCCTGTGGCAGGAAAATCCAGTCGTTGTAGTTTTGTAAACAACCCAGGGTGATGTACCGGATAGTTTGCAGCTCGCCCAAATCAATGGTAGCTATTAAATCCTTTGCGCTGAAGCCATGCCAATATTTACCGATAGCAGTACCCCCCCTGATGCCATCGGTCAGTGAATGAGGTCCATCTGCCATATAATAGCGGCTAACCGGGTTTACATAGTCCACCGGCCGGGCCAGCGCTTTGTGCAGTATAAACTGTTGTTTGGCCGCCTGCACACCCATTATTCGGCCATTTACGGCAACGGCTGCTTTGAGTAACACAGAAGAGCTGATGCGGACGGGTGAAGAATAGGGAGTACTGTTCAGGGAGGGTTCTGTACCATCTGTTGTATAATATATAACGGCATGGGGGATTTCAGTTGCCAGTTGTACTTCTAATTTCCCGTTCTGTGATAAGGGCCGTATAGCCACCGTATAGTTACCGGGACAATAGCGTATTCCCTTTTGCTCATACGCCCTGACATGTTTTTGCAGCCGTTCCGTGAAACTATCCCAGTCCTTATCTTCTTTCCGGCTCCAGAGTACTTCTGCCAGGGCCGGCATCCGCGGCAACAACATGTATTCAGCCTGTTCGGCCGTTGTAATGAACTCCGTCCACAAATTGGCCTGTGCCCCCAGTACATATTTGGCTTCCTCTTTTGATAATTCCTGTGGTACCGGCTCATAATCGTATACATTCTTCAGGGTATTCATACCGCCGATAGCAAGGGGTTCTCCTTCGGGGCCAGCCTGGTAATGGTCGAAGTAAACCGGCTTACCCGGTGTCATAATTACTGTGTGTTGCTGCCGGGCTGCTTCCACACCGCCTTTTTCGCCACGCCAGCTCATGACTGTTGCTTCCGGCGCCAGTCCGCCCTCCAGGATTTCATCCCACCCGATGATTTTCCGGTTCCTGCTTTTCAGGAATTTTTCAATGCGCCTGATGAAATAACTCTGCAGTTCCTCTTCATTCTTCAACCCTTCTTTTTTGATCCTTTGCTGGCACCTGCTGCACTTCTTCCAGGGAGATTTGTCTACTTCATCGCCGCCTATATGAATGTACGCCGAGGGGAATAAACCGGTTACTTCCTTCAGCACATTTTCAAGAAACAAAAAAACTGAATCATTCCCTGCACAATAATTGCTGGACATACCTGTATAATTACCCCCTGTCAACGGCAGCTGCATTTGCTGTGTACAACTTAAAGCGGGGTAAGCTGCAATGGCAGCAGCCACATGACCGGGCATTTCAATCTCAGGAATGATGGTAATATTTCTGACCGCAGCGTATGCAACGATCTCTTTGATCTGCACCTGCGTATAAAAACCGCCGTATCCTGCTTTTTCTCCCGGCCTTGCCTGCGGACGGTTGCCCCAGATCTTATCCGTATGGTCAACCCGCCAACCGCCGATAGCTGTAAGTTGCGGGTATTTTTTAATTTCGATACGCCAGCCCTGGTCATCCACCAGGTGCCAATGAAAAACATTCATTTTATAGGCAGCCAACAGGTCAATGTATTCTTTTATGAATGCCGGACCAAAGAAATGCCGGCTTACATCCAAATGCATACCCCGGTAGGCAAAACGGGGATAATCTGTAATACGCATACAGGAAATTTCCAGCCGGGCATTGGTACGAATGGCGGGTAAGGTTTGCAGCAAGGTCTGTATGCCATAGATAATCCCCTCCCTGTTATTGGCGTTAATAGCAATGGTACCGGGACTTACATTTAGCTGGTAGCCTTCCTTACCAACAGGCAAATTATTACCGATTGCCAGTTCAATGACTTTGTCAGTGCTTTTATTGAATTTCAAGTCATACCCTGAAATATTTTTTATGGCAGCGTTTAAAAAAACGGCTGCGCTGCTTAACCCGGGTGAGGGCCGGAAGCGGATACTTGTATTTTCATCCAGTATAAAACTCCCGGTACTGAACGCCACGCTGACAGGCCGGGGTATAACAGACAGCTGTTGTTGTGCCGGGACAGCCGCAGCAACAAAAAAAAGTAAAAAGAAAAGATGGGTTGCTTTAATCATTTTGTTGCTGTAAGCCTGCAATACTTGCCGGCAGGATTTCAAAAAAATCAAAAACTACTATTGTATTACTGCCTTTTTTTAACCAGGGCGCCGGGCAGTACAGCCGCTGCTGCGGGCCAATATTCCAATATCGTCCAAGGAGGTGCCCGTTTATATATACCATACCTTTTGAATACCGGCTCATGTCAAAATAGGTATCCCCGGTTTCAGTCAGTGTGAATTGGCCTTCAAAAAAATTACAAGGCATATCATCCCTGAATTTGATCCGGTTCATGGGTTGACGCTGTTGTATAAATTTTTCATCGAGAGGTAATAAGCGGGTTTCCCAGTTCATCAGTGTCATACCATTTAAGGTAACCCTGTCGGTAATTCCCTTCCGGTCTATCATAAACTGGGCAAAATTGATGTGTCCCATCCCTTCCACAACGATTTCCAGCACCGGAAAAGAGGTTGTCGTTTTCGGAAGCAGCACTTCCCAGTTACCGCCGTCGCGGTAAACGGTATCGATAAATACACCATTTAAAAACACCAGCGCATAATCATGCGGCTCCCAGATTTTCAGCTTCCCGCTTTTATGTCCCGTCAGGGTGGTTTTGTAAACAACCAATCCCTGGTTTTGCCCGAATGATTCCAACGGCATGGGTTGCGGTGTGTGTATGACCGGTAGATCATAATTAAAGAGGTTATGCGTTTTTTTCATAGTGACCGCCGGTATTTCAATGGCAGCAACAGGTGCCGGTAAGCCGGGTATTGTATAGCTAACATATTTTGCTATTAGATCCCGCAGCATGAAATATTTGGCAGCAGGCCGGCCTTGTTCATTGATAGGCGCATCATAATCATAACTGGT
>DASUDW010000372.1:0-14604 GCA_036275415.1 Chitinophagaceae bacterium
AGCCTCATGAATTTTACGGTTGTCTGTACCTAAACAAATGATGGCCTTCACTTTTTCTTTTACTAGTTCATCAATCAGTGAATAATCATTTCCTTTGTCCACACCGCCAAGGATAAGTACTGTGGGTTTGGTCATACTCTCCAGGGCATACCAGGTTGAGTTAACATTTGTTGCTTTGCTGTCATTAATAAACTCAACACCTCTTACAGTAGCCACATGCTCCATTCTGTGTTCAAGGCTTTGAAAATTCTGAACTGCATCACGGATCTTTTCTTTCCGGATATCAAGTGTAGTAGCAGCTACACAAGCCGCCATAGTATTATACTGGTTATGTTTTCCTTTGAGTGCAAAATCATATACACTCATGGATGTAAAATCCTGTCCTGTTCTTATATACATATCCCCGTCTTTAATAAATGCTCCGTTTGGTAATTCTCTTTTCATACTAATTGGCAGTTGGTTTGATTGAATATTGAATCCGATAGCTATCGGATGGTTTAAATATTTCATAGTTACTTCATCATCGGCGCAGAAAATGAAATAATCATCTTTCTGCTGATTCATAGTGATACGGAATTTGCTCCTGATATAATTTTCGAATTTGTATTCGTAACGATCCAGATGATCCTCTGTGATATTCGTCAATATGGCAATATCCGGCCTGAAGGTTTTTATATCATCTAACTGAAAACTGCTGACTTCCACCACATACAACGGACTGGGATCCAAAGCAACCCTTTTGGCAAACGAATCACCGATATTGCCTACTAATGCACAATCCAGACCAGCTTCTTTACAAATGTGGTAAGTCAATGCTGTAGTAGTGGTTTTGCCATTGCTGCCGGTGATCGCTACAATTTTACTGTTGCCCTTATGGCGATAAGCCAATTCGATCTCGCTGATAACCGGAATACCTTTTTCCCTGATTTTTTTGACTATTACCGCTTTTTCCGGGATACCCGGGCTTTTCATCACTTCATCAGCGGACAGTACCAGGGAATCTGTGTGTTTGCCCTCTTCGAAATCAATTCCTGCTTCCTGCAACTCGTTACGATACTCATTACTCAAAGAACTTGCATCTGAAAGAAATACATCATACCCTTGTTGCTTCGCCAGCAGCGCAGCTCCTACGCCGCTTTCGCCACCACCCAGTATGACAATCCTTTTACTCATAATTCTGACCCCTTGAGTAATACTCAAAGGATAGCGTACGGAATTTGGTTCTTCATAAGTATTAGTCTCAATACAACTGCACCACAATTCGATTGGATCAGAACACCGGCTTTCTTAGGATCAATGGACCTGGTTTTTCAATAATACTTTTCTACAACAGTCAACGTTTATTTACCTGAGCTTCAATGTAACTATGCTAAACACAACAAGTAGCACGGTTACAATCCAGAACCTCGTAACAATTTTCACTTCATGATATCCTTTTACCTGGTAATGGTGATGAAGCGGCGATTTCAGAAAAATCCTTCTTCCCTCGCCATATTTCTTTCTTGTATATTTAAAATATCCTACCTGCATCATTACACTAAGCGACTCAACAAAAAAGATTCCGCAGAAAATGGGTATCAGTAATTCCTTGTGAACAATAATGGCCAATGAGGCTATGATACCACCAAGCGTCAGGCTGCCGGTATCTCCCATGAAAATCTGTGCGGGATAAGAATTGTACCACAAGAATCCTACACAAGCACCAATCAGCGCTGCTATATATATTGCCAGTTCACCCAGGTTGGGTATGTACATGATATTGAGGTAATCTGCAAATACCAGGTTGCCGCTGGCATAGGCAAATATGCCCAGCAATGTGCCAATAATAGCAGAAGTTCCTGTTGCCAATCCGTCTAATCCATCTGTAAGATTGGCTCCATTGGATACTGCAGTAATGATGAAAATAACTACCAGTATGTAAAGCAGCCATGTATAATCCCTCAAAGATGCAGGTAGCAACTTAGAATAATTGAACTCATGGCCTTTTACAAATGGAATGGTTGTCACTGTAGAATTATTTGCCTCAACGAAATATTTTGTTTTACCATTTACTTCTTTACCAAAAACCGTTGAATCTGTTGGGGGCACTTTGCCAACATATTCTCTCCAGATTTTTACTTCACTATTGAAATACAGTGTTGCTCCCACAATAACTCCCAATCCAACCTGCCCCAATATTTTGAACCAACCGGCTAATCCGTCTTTATTTGACTTTTTATAATTTTCTCCTCTGTCCTGAGCCAGTCTTTTTCCTCTCAGTTTCAGGTAATCGTCTATAAAACCAATTGCTCCCATCCATAATGTGCTAATGATCATCAGCTGCACATACACTTTTGTAAGATCTGCCAGCAAAATTGTTGGTATCAGTATCGCCAGAATGATAATGATACCTCCCATTGTAGGCGTTCCTTTTTTACTCTCTTCTCCAGCCAGACCTTCTTCCCTGATACTTTCACTTATTTGTTTCTTTTGTAAGAACTTAATCAGTTTCTTTCCATAGAATGTGGTGATAAATAAAGAAAGCAGCACTGCCAGCAATACCCTGAAAGTGATAAAGTCGAATAGCCTGCTACCCGGGAACTTTATCCCTTCACTGTTAAACCAATCAAATAAATGATGCAGCATGCTGTTTTGGTTTCCTATTTATCTAATAGTTCAAAAAATTCTTTTACTACTTCTTTGTCATCAAAATGATTTCTCACTCCATTTATCTCCTGATACTTTTCATGTCCCTTTCCTGCCACCAGTATCACATCTTCCGGTTTTGCCAGGGTAATAGCTGTTTTAATGGCTTCCCTCCTGTCAACAATTGAGATATACTTTCTTTTATAAGCCGCAGACAATCCATTCTCCATATCCTTTATGATCTGTGCCGGATCCTCTGTTCTCGGATTATCGCTGGTCAGTATCGCCTTATCACTATGCTCGCAGGCCACTTCCGCCATCACCGGTCTTTTTGTCTTATCTCTGTCACCTCCGCAACCCACTACTGTAAAGACCTGTTCAAATCCTTTCCTCAGCTTTTTGATAGTGGCCAGCACATTCAGCAATGCGTCGGGTGTATGTGCATAATCCACAATGGCAATTATTTTCTCCTTTGGTGAAATGATATATTCAAATCTTCCTTCAGCACCGGTAAGCATACTCAAAGCGGTCAATACTTCTTGTTTATCCTCACCCAAACAAATGGCTGCTCCATATACCGCCAGCAGGTTGTATGCATTGAATTCGCCGATTAACCTGAAATGAACTTCGATATCATTAATCATCATCAGTAATCCGCTCAGGCTGTTATCCAGAATCTTTCCCTTGAAGTCAGCAACAGTTCTGAGGCTGTAATAGTATTTTCTGGCTACAGTATTCTGCAGCATCACAGTCCCCCGCTTATCATCTGCATTGCTAATTGCAAAAGCAGATGAAGGCAATGAATCGAAGAAGGTCTTTTTCACACGGATGTATTCATCAAATGTTTTATGATAATCCAGGTGATCATGTGTGATGTTGCTGAAAATACCTCCGGCATATTTCAACCCTGTTACCCTGTGCTGGTGAATAGCATGAGAACTTGTCTCCATGAACACATGGCTGCAGCCTGCATCTGCCATCTGCCTCAGCAAAGCATTAAGGCTGATAGCATCTGGTGTGGTATGTGTAGCAGGCAACACTTCACTGCCTATCATATTCTCAACCGTACTGATCAATCCACAGGTATATCCCAAACTTGTAAAGAGCTTATATAATAATGTAGCAACAGTTGTTTTTCCGTTCGTACCGGTTACTCCCACCAGTTTTAATTTCTCAGCAGGGCGACCATAAAAATTAATAGCCATTAAAGATGCTGCCACCGCACTGTTTTCTACGCTTATATACACAACCCCTTCCCTCTTGCTTTTAGGCATATCCTCCAGTACCACTACTGTTGCTCCGTTTTCAATTGCTTTATCAATGAACTGATGACCATCAGCAACCGCCCCTCTCACAGCAATAAAGACCCCATCCTTTTGAACCTTTCTTGAATCAATTTGCACATTCGTTACTTCTACCGATGTACTTCCCGCTACCGACCTTATATTTACTTTATATAGTATATCGCTTAAAAGCACAGCCAATTCATTAACTTAATTCTAGTATAACTGTTACCCCTTTTGCTAATTGTGTTCCGGGTGCCACAGACTGCATGGTCACTTTACCTTTACCCCGTATTGCCACTTTTAATCCCATATTCTCCAGTAACAAAATCGCATCCTTTAAACCCATACCTCTTACATTGGGCATCAGTTGCTTTTTTACAATTATCGGTTTTACCAAAGGCTTAACTTTTCCGGTATATACAGCAGCCCAATCATTCTTAAATGATGAGTCAGTATAGGTAACACCAAGGCTCTTGTAAACATTTCTTATATCATCGGAGTTACCTGCATAAAAGAAAGGGAGCTATCTTTCACTGCAGCGTACATGGAAGGGTTCTTTTGCTCTACATACATGGCATATAACTTAGTAGCAATTTCCCTGAACACCGGGGCTGCCAATGTGCCACCATAATGTGATGCAGCATGGGGCTTTGTACGTATCACTACAATACAGGTGTACTGTGGTTTATCTGCCGGAAAGTACCCAACAAATGTGGCCTGGTAAACACCATGGGCATACTTTATGGGACCATCTGAAACATGTGCTGTCCCGGTTTTACCTGCTATGGCAAAAGGCACTCCTTTGAATGCCCTGGTAGCAGTCCCGTCAATAACAGTTGCCTCCATAGCAGATCTTGCAGCCTGAATAACTTCCGGCTTAACAAGTTTTTCTTCCACTACAACAGGTTCAAAATTTTTGGTAACAACCCCATTGCGGCGAATGCTACTTACCAGGTAAGGTTTCATCATCCGGCCGTTATTGGCTACCGCATTATATAATGTAAGCGTATGAAGTGGGCTTACCTGCAAACCATAACCAAAGCTCATCCACAGCATATTTCCTTCTGCACTTCCTTTCTGATCCAATGGCGCCATAGTTGGCCTGGGAACGTTGGCCAGGTCAATCGGAGATCTTACATCCAGATGAAACTTTTTAAGAAAAACCTTTAATTCTGAAGGCTTTTGTGCAAATGCCTTATAAGCTAATTTGCTCATCCCCACATTGGAGCTATGTGCAAAGCATTCCTTAACTGACAAAACCGGGCGGGGAGACCTTTCGGCATCAGTTACAATTTTATTACCAACCTGCATCCGGCCGGCACCACCTACTTCAATCATATCATCAATCTTACTGGTGCCTTTTTCCAATACAGATAATAATGTAGCCAGTTTAATAGTGGAACCCGGTTCAGTGGCCCTTAAAGCATAGTTATCATCTTCCCAATAGCTGCCATCAGGCCGGCGACCAAGGTTAGCCATAGCTTTGATCTTGCCGGTATTTGTTTCCATTACAATTGCAGTACCATATGGGCCTTCACACTGCAACATCATCCGCATCAGTGCTGTTTCAGTTATATCCTGGATATTTACATCGATAGTAGTATAAATATCTTTTCCGTTTTCAGGGTCAGTTTGAGAGCCTTCAATTGGGATGGCGGTTCCGCCGGCTATATAACGAACCAGTTGCTGACCGTTTTTACCGCTTAAAACAGAGTCATAACTTCTCTCAAGACCCACATTTTGTTTCCTGGATTTATTACCGGCCTCTTTAAACTCCCTGGACAAACCAATAGTTCTGTTGGCCAGCAATCCAAATGGCGTTTCCCTTTTACTGTTTACTTCTACGATTACCCCGCTTTTATTACGGCCAAGTCTAACCAAAGGGAACTGCCTGAAAGCTTTGTAATCTTCAAAGCTCATTTTTTTCCTCAGCGGAAAGTAGCGTTCGTTCTTTTTAAATGCCTGCTTCAGTTCTTTGCTGTATTCTTCTGCTGTTTTATCAGAAAAATAGTTGGCCAGGGATAAAGCAAATGAATCTACATTCTCATAGAAGCGTTTACCCTTTTTCTCCCTTAGGCCGTCGGCATTAAAATCAATGAAAATATCAAAGGTGGGGATAGAAGTACTGAGCATCTGACCGTCTTCACTATAAATAGTGCCTCGTTCAGCATCAAGGGTTCTGAATTGCTGGTGCAGGCTGTCGCTCATACTGCGCCAGTGCCTGCCCTCAAACTGCTGTATGTAGATGGCCCTGCCGAGTACAAATAAACTCAGTATTGTAATACCAAGAAAACTGAGATATACTCTCCAAAGTATGTCACGTTTTACTTCCAAAGCCCGAATTGCTTGTGTTCGTTAGTTGTTCGTTGTATCCGTCCGCCTTTCCCGTAAGGAAAAGGATGTTAGTTGTTCGTTCCTAGTTCTGCTTCAAAAAAGCGCTGTCTCTTAAAACCACCGGTGACTGGGTAAGCTCTTTCAACCCCAAAGGCTCTGCGGCTTTTACCAATACACTCTGCTTGCTCTGGTACATCACTTTGCTCTTGACGGCTATATATTCATACTTCAGTTCCTTCACCTCCTTTGCCGTTTTGTTAATCTGGCGAATGGTTTTATCTGCATAGTGACCATTATAGATATACACTACCGCCAGTACTGCGAGGAACAAAAAGAACGGCACCTGTTTCACGATGGACTGATAATTCAGCCACCGCTTCCATCCTGCAACAGCAGGGCCGGATTGTGTGTCCCGTTCTTTTGGATTTTGCTGTTCCTGCATAAATGAGTTATTAGCTCGTTAGTTTTAACTGCCGGATTTAACCGGAAGTCTTGGTTTTTCATCTTCTTTTTCAAGAAGGGTTGATTTCAAAGGATATAGATTTTCCAGATTTTTATACCCTCTATATTTACAGTCTTTAATCTTTTTATACCACCATCACTTTTTCTGCTACCCTCAGCTTTGCACTTCTTGATCTTGGGTTTTGCTTCAGCTCCTGCTGAGAGGGAAGAATTGGTTTTTTGTTGATGATCACCAGTTCGTTGGCCGGTTCGGTATTGATAAACGGATTCTCTTCGGGTTCCTCAAATGAACCCCGGCGGAAAAAATTCTTGACCAATCTGTCCTCAAGGGAATGAAATGTGATAATAGCTACCCGCCCTCCCGGTTTTAACAGAAGCGGAACCTGTTGCAGCATTTCTTTCAGGGCACCTAATTCATCATTCACTTCAATGCGCAAAGCCTGGAAAACCTGGGCAAAGTATTTGTTTGGATTTCCTTTTACAATTTCCCGGACTGCATTTTTGAACCCATCGATCGTTTTTAGCGATACCGTGCTGCGAACCTGTACAATAGTTTTGGCTAATGTTTTGGCATTGGTAACCTCGCCATACTGCTCAAAAAGTTTGTGCAATCGTTGTTCAGTATAGGTGTTCACCACATCAAATGCGGTCAGCGTCTGCCGCTGGTCCATCCGCATATCCAGTTCAGCGTTGTGGCGGGTGGAGAAACCTCTCTCAGCTTCATCAAACTGGTGGCTGCTTACGCCAAGATCGGCCATGATACCATCAACAGCTGTTATCCCCTCCAGTCTCAGAAAACGCTGCAGGTGACGAAAATTGTGTGAAACAAAAATTAATCTTTCGTCCGCAGGCAGGTTTTTCTTTGCATCGGCATCCTGGTCAAAGGCAACGAGTTTACCTTTTGCGCCCAATTTTTCAAGAATAGCCTTTGAATGACCACCCCCTCCAAAAGTGCAATCCACGTATACTCCTTCGGGGTTGATGCGAAGACCATCGATGACCTCGTTTAACAAAACCGGAACATGGTAAACAGGTTCACTCATCAGAATCGGTTAATTGTTATCCTTAGCCATCACATCCTTCGCCAGGTTGCTAAAGGCATCCGGTGAATAGGAGTCAAAGAGCTTTTTGTACGTATTACTATCCCAGATTTCTATTTTATTGACCGCTGCCACCAGCACTATATCTTTTTGCAAACCCGCATGGTCTTTCAGGTTTGGCGGCACCAGCAACCTGCCCGCTGTGTCCGGCTCCACGAATGTGGCGCCATTCAAAAAGTAGCGGCGAAACTCCCTCACCTTAGGGTCGAAGTCGTTCAGTTTACTGATGTCTGCAAAGAGCGGTTCCCAGTTTTTTACCGGGTAAAGGGCCAAACATTTTTCAAAACCCCTGTTGATAACAAAACGACCTGTTTCCTCTTCCGGCAATTGCTTTTTGAACCCTGCCGGGAGGAGGAAACGCCCCTTGGCGTCCAAAGTAGCCTCGAATTCTCCGAGAAAGCCTGTCATTATCAGCGAATTGGGTCAATTTTGAATTAATTGACACAAAATAACACTTTTTCCCACTTAATTACCAAATTTTTCTTTTTTTCTTTTTTCCACGATCGTTTATCCCACGAAATACACTCTGGTAAAGGCTTTCAGCGAATGGGATTGAAATTTCTGCGCAATTGGAGTGGAAAGGGTGTGAATTAAGGTGGAAAAGCTGTGGATTTCCCAATTAACATGCCAAGCAATCAAAAAATTGTACCTAATCTGAAACTTTAAAGAGAATATCCGCAATCCGATACCACAAAAAGAAACATTAATGGAAATTATTCTTGCAGTTACTAATCTTTGCGATTCGATATTGGTTTTGTTATTAATCATTCGATAGTACTTTTGCGCCTCACCAAATACAACAGTTAGTTGTGTTATGACAGATCCAAAGAATATATCCATACTGGATTATACCTATCATCTTCCGGAAGAATGTATCGCCAAATACCCGTTGGAAGAAAGGGATGCTTCCAGGCTGCTGATCTTTAATGATGGCAGTATCAGCGAAGACATTTACCGGAATATCAGCAAGCATATTCCCCAGGACTCATTACTGGTATTTAATAATACCAAAGTGGTAGAAGCCAGGCTGCAGTTTCAAAAAGTAACGGGTGGCATCATTGAAATATTCTGCCTGGAACCACACCCCCGCTACAAAGACGTTTCAGTTGCCATGACGCAAAAGGGTCATGTATTTTGGTTATGCATGATTGGCGGTGCTTCCAAATGGAAACCTGGGCTTGTGCTGGAAAAAGAAATCCACCTTCCGGAAAATACTTTGACTCTCCGGGCCAACTTTGTAGAAAAAGCCGGTGATGTTTTTATCATTGAACTGAGCTGGTCTCCTGCTGAAATGAGTTTTGCAGACATCCTTCACCTGGCCGGAAATGTTCCGCTTCCTCCTTATATAAAAAGATCAGCAGAGGAAACAGACAAAGAAAGATATCAAACTGTATATGCCAATACCGATGGTTCAGTGGCGGCACCCACAGCCGGTCTTCATTTTACAGAGTCTATTTTTCAGGATTTCACAAACCGGAATATTCACCACTCATTCGTTACCTTACATGTAGGTGCAGGTACCTTCCGACCGGTAAAATCAGAAACAATTGGTGAACATGAAATGCATGCCGAATGGATTGATGTTTCCAAAACATTCATAGAAAAGTTATATCAGCATATTGGCAAACCTGTTATTGCAGTAGGCACTACTTCGCTTCGTACTTTAGAAACGCTTTACTGGCTTGGAGTTAAGATAATAAATGGTAATACCAACTGGGGCGACATTTCCCTTACACAATGGGAACCTTATGAAATACCGGAAAATAATATTCCCGTAAAAAAGGCTCTCGGTGCTTTAATATCCTGGCTCAACTACCAGGATAATGACAGGTTAATTACCCGTACACAAATCATTATTACACCGGCATACAACGTAAAAGTTGCCGACGGGCTTATCACCAATTTTCATCAGCCTCAATCTACTTTGCTCCTGCTGGTAGCTGCATTGATTGGTGAGAAATGGAAAGAAGTGTATAATTATGCACTTGCCAACAACTTTCGTTTTCTGAGTTATGGCGACGGCAGTTTACTTTGGAAAAAACAGGTTTAAGATTTTTTCAGGGGCAGTTCAACAGTGAAAGTGCTGCCTTTTCCCATGATACTTTCTGCTTTAATATCACCATCGTGTGCTTCCACCATGGTTTTTACATAACTGAGGCCAAGGCCAAAACCTTTTACGTTATGAACATTACCTGTGTGGGCCCTGTAAAAGCGTTCGAAGATCCTTTTTACAGTATCACGGTTCATACCTATTCCGTTATCCTCTATACGCATGGTAAACTTCTTACCATTTGACTGGGTGGATAAACGTATCAATGGCGGTACATTCTCTTTTGCATATTTTACGGCATTGTCAACAAGGTTATTAACCAGGTTGGAAAAATGCACTTCATCGGCATTGATAAGATCGTTGGCTGCATTCAACTGTAACTCGACTTTGCCGTTTTTACTTTCCAGTTGTAAATGGAAGTTATCGACTACATCTTTAATTACCTCATGCACATGCACGGGTTTCAGGCTAAGGTCTACTTCCTGTTTTTCCAGTTGGGAGGCTTTCAGAATAGTTTCCACCTGTCTGTTCATCCGCTGGTTCTCTTCTTTAATTATACTACTGAAGTAGCTCAATTTTTCTTTATCCTGCTGCACTTTCTCATTGCGCATGGCATCCACCGCCAGGGAAATGGTGGCAATGGGTGTTTTAAATTCATGCGTCATATTGTTTATGAAATCATTCTTGATCTCCCCCAGCTTTTTCTGCCGAAGCATTGTTCTAACTGTCAGGTAAAAAGCAGAAAGAATAATAATGGTAAACAACCCTGATACCATGATCCTCCATTTCAAAGATTGCAACGCCTGGTTTTTAACATTCGGTACCACAACAATAAGCACCTCATTGGGAGCCAGATTTTCACCGGCACTGCCGCTGGGAGCCGTTAAGGGAGTAACAAAACGCTTATTTTCTGCATTATCATAAAACGCAGCAAAATTTTCTGATTGCCGCTCAAAATAATTTTCCAGCTCACTTTTTCCAAAAGATGCGATACCAAATTCAAATTTTACATCTTTTAACCCCTTTTCCGCCAATGCCTTTTTCAGTTTTTCCTTTATCTCCTCTACCGTAAACTGTTTACCGATTGTGAATGGCTTAGCCACATCAAAAGTGAGGTTGTCAAAAATGTTTGGCTTTTTACCCCCTGCTGCATAGCTGCCTTTTCTTTCACCGAGTTCCTCACCCACTTGCTTGGTAGCTTCCTGCACCTTTTCCAATATTTGTTCTTCCCTGAGCAATAACATATTCTTTAGCCAGGAAATCTGAATGACTATAATGCCTACCAGCGAAAGGCTGATGAGTACAGTAATGATGGTAAAAATGCGTTTCACAATGAACGATTACAAAGCCGTAAGATAATAGATTTAGGCCCTTATTTCCGACAAAAATACATTCCTGTTTCCGGCCTTGTATCCCCGCTTAAGGGTATGTTACGGATTTTAACGGTGTTTTACCATCCTGTTTACAAATCAGGGGATTTATTGCGGATTTTTCTGTCGACAATTACCTCTTTTTTGTAAAACCAATTTTAATATTATATTGAAGTATGATTGATCCGGCTCCGGGCATATTACTTATCGCTGACCCTTTTCTGAAAGACCCGAACTTTCTCCGCACTGTTGTATTCCTTTGTGAACATAAAGAAGAGGGAAGTTTTGGTTTTGTTTTGAACCGGCAATACGAAAACACATTGGATGAGTTGATACCCGAACTGGAGGGCCATAAACTACCGGTTTATTACGGTGGTCCTGTGCAGCTGGATTCTTTGCACTTCCTGCACCAATATCCTGATCTAATCCCCGGCGGGCAGGAAGTGATAAAAGGTGTATACTGGGGAGGAGATTTTGAAACACTGACCTATCTTATTAAAAACAAAAAAATAGACCCTTCAAGGATCCGCTTTTATGTTGGCTACTCCGGCTGGAGCGAGGGACAACTGAACGATGAAATGAAGGAAAAGACCTGGCTGACAGTAAAGGCCAACAAAAGAATCATCTTTCATCATGATTACCAGGAAATATGGAAAGACTCCATAAAACTTCTGGGTGGCGATTACGAAATAATGATCAATTTTCCGATAGATCCGCAACTGAATTAACCCTCAAAGCACAAACAAAATTTAAAAAAACCCCTTTATGAAACGTTTGTTGCTTTTACCTTATGCCGCAATAATATTTCTGTTATCCGGCTGCAGTGTATTGAAAAACTCAGGCCTGATTCCTACAGAACTGGAAATGGCCCTTGGATTAAAAGATGCATTATCTCAGGGGCTTTTCAAAGGCTTTGATGCCTTTGCTAACCCTCAGGGTAACCCACTGGTGAGGTTTGCCTTTCCCGGTGAAGCAGAAAAAATTGAAAAGACCCTAAGGGACCTTGGATTTGATAAAGCTATCAACCAGGTAACCGGTAAATTCACCAGGGCCATGTCATCTGCTGTGGGTGTTGCCAAACCGCTGTTTTTTGATGCCGTAAAAAAGATGACCATAAAAGATGCAGCCAGCATTTTGGTCACAGATAATACCCATGCAGCCACTGATTATTTTAAACAAGCGATGAAACCGGGTCTGATGACGGCCTTCCGGCCAATTGTGGACAGCACTATCAAAATGGAAAAAGCGGATGAAGAATGGAAGGGCATCACCAAAATTTATAACAGCATCCCCCTTATCAACAAACCACTCGAAAGCAATTTAACGGATTTTGTTTCGGCAAGGGTTATTGATCTGATGTTCCTGATGGTAGCTAATGAAGAACAACAAATAAGAAGCAAGTATGAATTAAGAAAAACTGATATGATGCGAAAAGTTTTTACCTGGGCAGAAGGGGAAATAAAAAAGAGATTCAATAAGAACTGATATTAAAAAACCCTCCTGGTAAGGAGGGTTCATAATTTATTTGTTTTCAAAATCCGGACACTGGTGGTTTTCCAGTTAATTACGCTACTTCCGTTGCACCTTCTACTAATACAGTTACCCTGTTATTCAACACCTCTACAAATCCGCCCTGAATATCAAAGTTGGCGACATGGTTTTGTTTATCCTTGAGCACTTTTACCCGGCCTGCCTTCAACGCACTTACCAGCGGAGCATGTTTTTCCAGTACTTCAAACGATCCGCTGATACCCGGCATTTGTACACCATATACTTCGCCGCTGTAGAGCTTTTTTTCGGGAGTTAATATTTCTAAGTTCATTATTTCTGGTTTCTTGTTACTGGTAACTGGTTAACAAGTAACCAGCAACCAGCAACCAGTTTAGCCTTGTGCGGCTGCTAATAGTTTTTTACCCTTTTCAATAGCATCATCAATTGTACCTACCAGGTTGAAGGCTGCTTCAGGATATTCATCCACTTCACCGTCCATGATCATATTAAAGCCACGGATAGTTTCTTCAATCGGAACCAATACACCTTTCAGACCGGTAAAGGCCTCAGCCACATGGAACGGCTGAGAAAGGAAACGCTGCACCCTTCTTGCCCGGCTAACCACCAATTTGTCTTCATCGCTCAACTCGTCCATACCAAGAATAGCGATGATATCCTGCAATTCTTTATATCGCTGCAACATTGATTTCACCCTGTTTGCACAATTATAATGCGCTTCACCCACTACCAATGGTGAAAGAATTCTTGAAGTAGAATCCAGCGGGTCAACGGCAGGATAGATACCAAGGTCAGCAATCTTACGGCTCAACACCGTTGTAGCATCCAGGTGAGCAAAAGTTGTAGCTGGCGCAGGGTCAGTCAGGTCATCCGCAGGTACGTAAACCGCCTGAACAGATGTGATAGAACCATTATTAGTAGATGTGATCCTCTCTTGCATTATACCCATTTCCGTAGCCAGTGTGGGCTGGTAACCCACCGCTGACGGCATACGGCCCAGCAGTGCTGATACCTCAGAACCAGCCTGTGTGAAACGGAAGATATTGTCAACGAAGAAAAGGATGTCACGGCCTTTGCCCTGTCCGTCGCCATCACGGTAGTATTCAGCAATTGTCAGTCCGGACAATGCCACCCTTGCCCTTGCTCCGGGAGGCTCGTTCATCTGTCCGAATACGAAGGTAGCCTTTGAATCAGCAAGTTCTTTCATATCCACTTTGCTAAGGTCCCAACCGCCTTCTTCCATGCTGTGTTTAAAAGCATCACCATACTTCATAATACCGGCTTCAATCATTTCACGCATCAGGTCATTTCCTTCACGGGTCCTTTCACCTACCCCGGCAAATACAGATAAACCGGAATAAGCCTTTGCAATATTGTTGATCAGTTCCTGGATCAATACGGTTTTACCCACACCGGCACCACCAAACAGACCGATCTTACCACCTTTTGCATAAGGCTCAATCAGGTCAATTACTTTAATACCTGTAAAAAGTACTTCAGTGGCTGTACTCAGGTTTTCAAAGGTTGGAGGTAACCCATGAATAGGGCGACCACCCACTTTGCTAACAGCAGGTAATCCGTCAATCGGGTCGCCGGTAACATTGAACAAACGTCCTTTGATTCCCTCACCGATAGGCATGGCAATAGCCTTTCCGGTGTCAACCACCTGTGTACCACGAACAATACCTTCAGTACCGTCCATCGCAATGGTCCTTACACTGTCTTCACCCAGGTGCTGCTGTACTTCCAGTACCAGTGTATCACCATTCTCTTTTTTCAGTTCCAATGCGTTGTAGATCTCGGGTAATTTGCCATCAAACTGTACATCGATAACGGCGCCGATAACCTGTTTTACTTTTCCTGTGTTT
>DASUDW010000373.1:0-3640 GCA_036275415.1 Chitinophagaceae bacterium
CGCCGTTATATGTTCGTAAAAACGCCAGCAACCCCCTTCCCTGTTGCGCACCTCCTGCAGCCGGCCCTGCCGTTGCCGCAGCCGCGGCAGCGGATGATCCCACCCCGCCAGCCGCATCACCTCTTTTATCTGCAGGTTAAAATTACTGTTGGCCAGCCGGGGCAGCAGGTAACGGCCGCTTTTTCGCTTATACTTCTCAGTAATGGCCAGTGCATAATCCGGCAGGGGTATCTGCACCACCGCCCCGGTTTTGCCCGTTGGCAGGCAAAGGCATACACCCCCTTCCGGCAGGTATTGCAGGTCCGTTCGCTTCAGCCGCATCAGGTCGGCATACCGCAAACCGGTGGTGCAGCCAAATACAAACAGGTCCTTGGTTCGCTGCAGGCATGGGCGCAGTTGGCTGACAAACTGCTCATCCGTGATCAGCCACCGCAGTTGTGCCGGTGTCAGCACTACCGGCTTGGGTTGCCCCTGGGGCACCCTGAACGTTTTATAATACTCTCCGGTGGGCAGGCCCTTTTCAATGGCCAGGTACCGGAACAATACTTTTATCACCTTGCATACGGAACCCGCATACTGGTCATAACATCCCCTTTCCTGGTAGAGGTACTGCAGGAACTTTCTGTAAAACCGCTGCCAGTAGTTTTTTTCCTGCTGCAATTGCCGTTTGCTGTGCCGGTAAAGTAACTGAATACGAATCCGGGTTTGTTGCAGCGCTTCAAATTGCTGCAACAGCTTATACACCTGCCGGTACTGATCAATCGTTCCCGCCCCTATCCGTTTACCTGATGCAGATAAGCGGCGGCCGGAGGCAGTGGCTGAAATAAATTTGTCCATTTCATCCGTCAGCAGCAGTTGGTTTGTTTTTTTTCATATTCTTTATTACAAAGATATTAGTGGCGGTCTCCGTTATGGCCGCCGGCAGAATAACGGTGATGCAAATATGTTTACCCGGCAATGGAAAGAATGGGGTGGCAGAAAGACGGGGTTGTTTTATTCCGGAGGTGACCGGATTTCAACAGTCCAAACCCACCCCCTTTTGTAATGACATCTGTTGAAATCACTTTTGGCCCCTCCAAAGGAGGGGAAGCAGCTTTCGCTAAAATGTAAAAGGAAAGAATATTAACCTGTTATATCCGCAAGTAAAGGCAAGGGGCATTACCGGGCTGAATCCGGGCAGCTGCTATCCTTATGGTTTATTTGCCGTAGTATAATTGATACTATGTTACCATGATGTTCCCATTACATCCCCATTATATTACCATGATATTCCCATTCATATATGGATGGGGATATCTCCGGCTTAATTAACTAATATTTTTGGGTAATTATTGCTAAATTATTTGGTATTTCAAATCCCTGTTTTTACTTTTGGCCCTTAATACATACTACTATGGCTAAATTGAAAGGGGTGCCGGCCTTTACCGGCAGTATGGGTGGGCTCAGCGCCTACACCATGAGGGGGGTGGACCGGATCATTATCCGGGAGAAAGGGGGCCCACGGAGGCAACAGGTGAAAAAAGGAAAACAGTTTGCTATCACCAGGCTGCGTAACGAGGAATGGAAGGGCTCTATGAAGGGGGTACAGGCGGTGAACCTGGCCCTGCAGGGGGTGCGGCACCTGGCTGATTATAACTACACCGGGGGCTTATCTAAAATATGCAGGCTGGTACAGGATGATGATACTATCCATGGCAGTTTTGGCAAGCGGTCGGTTTTGTTTTCCCGCAGCGGGTATAAGCTGGAAGGTTTTGGACTGAATATATACCACCGGCTGGATTCATTGCTTAAAGCTCCCTTGTCTTGTACCCTGAACAGACAAACCGGCACAGCAACCGTTGAATGGCCGGATATTATCCCCGCCATACACCTGGCCAACCCGATGAAGCAGCCTTATTACCGGCTGGTAGTGGCAGCAGCAAGCCTTGCAGATATTGTGTATGATGAGGCCAGAAAAATGTACCGCCCGGCTGTTGAAGAAAACAGAAAGAGCCGTATTGTAACTACTGCATGGAGAGTGAGTGATGAAATGACCCCGGCGCAGGAAGCGGAACTGATAACAGAGAACTGGCAACCACAGCAGCCGCTAAGCCTGGTAGTAGCAGCCGGTATTGAATATGGCCGGCCCCAAAGCGGGGGCTATATCGGTTTTACCAAGTATGCAGGGGCGGCTAAAATTTTAAAAGTGGGGTAGCAACACACTTAGTTTTCAAAATACTGATACAAAAAAATGTCTTCAAAAAACTCAAGATCGAATGAGAAATAGCATATCAGATTTATTCACTGCCGGTCAGCCCAAAAACTTTGAAGAAGAAAAAACCAATCTGCTGGATATGCTGAACCGCTTCGCTGAAAATAATATGGTAAATGACAAGCACCCCATCTTTGGGAAACTTACCAAAGAACAATGGAGCAAGGCTACCTGGAAACACATTGACCATCACCTGAAACAGTTTGGTGCCTGATAAAAGTCATAGCTGAAAAAGCCTGCCCCCTCTACTTTTGGGCAGGCTTTTTTAATTACATGAAACTCTGGAAAAATATCATCCGCAAGCCTACATAACGGCCTCTATTTCCTGGCCTGTAACTCCATTTTTCCATCATCAGCTATCTGCTGATTAAAACATTGCGGATGAAAACAATCATTGAACCCTTCCGGATAAAATCGGTAGAGCCGATCTATTTCACTACCAAAGAAGAACGGAAACAAATCCTGGCTAAAGCCGAATACAACTCGTTCCGTATTCATGCCAATGATATCCTGATTGACCTGCTGACCGACAGCGGCACCAGCGCCATGAGCAGCAACCAGTGGGCCGGCATTATGCAGGGCGATGAATCCTATGCCGGCAGCAACAGCTTTTTCCGGTTTGAAGATTCGGTACGGAGCATCACGCATATGCCTTACATCATTCCCACCCACCAGGGAAGGGCAGCCGAAAAAATTATCTTCACCATACTTGGGGGTAAAGGAAAATATTTTATCAGCAACACCTTATTTGATACCACCCGTGCCAATATCGAGTTCTCCGGCGCTGAAGGGATTGATTGCCTTTGCGAAGAAGGCAAACATCCCACGGTTCCGGCCCCTTTCAAAGGAAATATGGATGTGGAAGCTTTACGAAAAGTGATAAAAGAGAAAGGCGCTGAGAATATACCGATGGTGATCATCACTGTCACCAATAATTCAGGTGGTGGCCAGCCGGTAAGCATGCAAAACATCAAAGATGTACGAACAGTTTGTGATGAATATAAAATTCCTTTGTTCATTGATGCCTGCCGTTTTGCAGAAAATTCCTACTTCATCAAACTGAGGGAGCAAGGTTATGCTGATAAGGCTGTATCAGAAATTGCACAGGAATTATTCTCTTACGCCGATGGCTGCACCATGAGTGCCAAGAAAGATGCCTTTGCCAATATCGGCGGTTTCCTGGCCATGAAGGATTTTGATTTAGCTGTCCGTTGCAGAAACCTCCTGATTATTACCGAAGGTTTTACAACCTATGGCGGCCTGGCCGGAAGAGATTTGGAAGCCATAGCCATCGGCCTGCAGGAAGTAATGGATGAACATTACCTGCAATACCGTATCCGCAGCATTGAATACCTGACCAATAAACTGATAGATGCCGGTGTGCCGGTG
>DASUDW010000374.1:0-2705 GCA_036275415.1 Chitinophagaceae bacterium
ACTATGCTGACCTTGTCTGCATCAATAAGTTTGACAAGGCAGGGGCACTGGATGCACTGGCCGATGTAAGGAAACAATACAAACGTAACCACAGCCTGTGGGCTGCTAAGGATGAAGAACTTCCGATCATCGGCACTATGGCCAGCAAATTCAATGATGATGGCGTGAACCATCTTTTTGAATTACTGCTGAAGAAAATTGAATCCAAAACGGGTATTACTTTCGGGGATTTTCATTTTGCAGAAACAGCCAAGGTTTCACAGGCAGTAATACCTGCCAGCCGGGTTAGGTACCTGAGTGAGATCAGTGAGAATAACCGCAGCTACGACAAACTCGTTGAGGAACAATCTGCCATTGCATCAAAGCTTTACCAGTTGCACGGTTCCAAAGAAACCCTGAAGGAAAAAGCTGAAAAATCATTGCTGGAGGCCATTCAAAAGCAGATCGATTTTTATACAGAGCAACTGACACCCGTTGCCCGGAAACTGATTACCAACTGGCCCAATAAAGTAACAGAATACCAGAAAGACTTTTATGAATATACCGTTCGGGATAAGGTGATCAAACAACCGATGACCACTAAAAGCCTGAGCGGAACAAGGATACCCAAAGTTGTTTTACCCAGGTATAAAGACTGGGGTGATATTCTCAGATGGCAGGCACAGGAAAATGTGGCAGGTCATTTTCCGTTTACTGCAGGAGTATTCCCCTTGAAAAGGGAAGGCGAAGACCCGACCCGGATGTTTGCCGGAGAAGGGGGCCCGGAAAGGACGAATAAACGGTTTCATTATGTAAGTGTGGACCAGCCGGCAAAAAGGTTGTCCACCGCTTTTGACAGCGTAACATTGTATGGTGAGGATCCGGACTACCGCCCTGATATTTACGGCAAAATTGGTAACAGCGGTGTAAGCATTGCCACGGTAGATGATGCCAAAAAATTATACAGCGGATTTGATCTCTGTGATCCGAAGACATCGGTATCCATGACTATCAATGGCCCGGCGCCGATGCTGTTGGCTTTCTTTATGAATGCGGCTATTGATCAGCAGTGTGAGAAGTGGATAGAAGCAAATAGTCGATGGGCAATGGTGAATGATGCGTTAAAGAAGAAATATCCTGATAGTAAAATACCCGTTTACAATAATCCCTCTTTTCCCGGGCAAATGCCGGAAGGGAATAATGGACTGGGTTTAAAATTGCTCGGACTTAGCGGCGATGAAGTATTGCCTGCTGACATTTACGAACAGTGCAGACAGGCAGCTTTGCAGCAGGTAAGGGGAACAGTACAGGCGGATATTCTGAAAGAAGACCAGGCACAGAACACCTGTATTTTCTCCACTGAGTTTGCATTAAAACTGATGGGGGATGTGCAGGAGTATTTCATCGAGAACAAGGTGCGGAACTTCTATTCCGTTTCTATCAGCGGTTACCATATTGCCGAAGCAGGGGCCAATCCCATTACACAACTGGCCTTTACACTGGCCAATGGTTTTACCTATGTGGAGTATTATTTAAGCCGTGGAATGAATATCGATGATTTTGCCCCCAATCTTTCCTTCTTCTTCAGTAACGGGATGGATCCTGAGTACAGTGTGATTGGCCGTGTGGCAAGGCGCATCTGGGCAAAGGCCATGAAGTATAAATACAAGGCCAATAAACGCAGCCAGATGCTGAAGTATCATATTCAGACATCCGGCAGAAGTTTGCATGCGCAGGAAATAGATTTTAACGATATACGAACCACATTGCAGGCATTGTATGCCATTTATGATAATTGCAATTCACTCCATACCAATGCCTATGATGAGGCCATTACCACACCCACCGAAGAAAGTGTAAGAAGGGCTATGGCCATACAACTCATCATCAACAGAGAACTGGGTTCTGCCAAGACAGAAAATTTTATCCAGGGTTCATTTGCAGTGGAAGAACTGACTGATCTGGTGGAAGAGGCAGTACTGGCAGAGTTTGATCGCATTACAGAAAGGGGTGGGGTACTCGGTGCGATGGAAAGAATGTACCAGCGCAATAAAATTCAGGAAGAAAGCCTTTATTATGAACACCAGAAACATACCGGTGAATTGCCGCTGATAGGCGTTAATACTTTCCTGAACAAGAATGGCAGCCCTACAGTGATACCGGGTGAAGTGATCCGCAGTACGGTGGCAGAAAAAGAACAGCAAATTGAAAACCTGAAAGCTTTCTGGAAGAGAAATGAACAAAAATCTGACCCAATGCTGAAGCGGTTGAAATCGGTGGCGATCAATAACGGTAACTTATTTGCTGAGTTAATGGAAACGGTTAAGTGCTGTTCATTGGGGCAAATTACTCATGCCTTATACGAAGTAGGGGGGCAATACCGCCGTAACATGTAATAAATAATTCTAAAATAATTTTTGATAAATAAAATCAATTGATATGAAAAAGATTTTCCTGGTAGCTGTCAGTTTTGCCGTTTGCCTTGCTTTGTCAGCACAGGGTAAGAGCGGCGAAAAAGGAAAAGACAAGCAAAAGAAAAAAGAGAATGTTGTCCAGGCAGATGATAAAGGAAAGGGGAAAAAGGAAACTGCATCAGATGAAAAAACAAAAAATGAGGAACATGACCGTAAAGTTTGGGACGGTGTCAGCGGAACGGGTGATTGTGGCAAACCTTCTAAAAACCAACCGGCAAAAGTCCGTTCTTCCTTTCAACGGGATTATCCCAA
>DASUDW010000375.1:0-8175 GCA_036275415.1 Chitinophagaceae bacterium
AAAAGGGATAAACAGTCTGTTGAACAGATAAGCGGTTTAACTGAACAGGTACTCAACATCTTCCCTCGTAAGCGTCTTCACAAACGTAACATCATCAGAAATGATGTCTTTGGCCAATGCCCGTTTCTTTTCCTGCAGTTGAAGAATTTTATCTTCAATGGTGTCTTTACATATCATGCGGTAGGCAAAAATGTTTTTGGTTTGCCCGATGCGGTGTGTACGGTCAATGGCTTGTTGCTCTACCGCCGGGTTCCACCATGGGTCCACGATATACACATAGTCAGCCGCCGTAAGGTTCAACCCCACACCGCCTGCTTTGAGTGAAATCAGGAACACCCGTACATTATCATCATTCTGAAAACGCTGTATGGCTTTTTCCCGGTCTGGCGCAGAAGTGCTGCCATCAAAATATTCGTATTCAATACCCATCTCTTCCAGTTTTTTACGAATCAGCCCCAGCATTCCGAGGAATTGTGAAAACACCAGCGCTTTGTGGTTGCCCATATCTTCACTCAGTTCCCTGGACAGTTCTTCCAGTTTGATGGAATGGTTTTCAAATTTTTCCTGCTCATTCAATATAGCCGGTGAGTCACAAATCTGGCGCAACTTCATTAATCCCTGTAAAATGGTCAATTGTGATTTCTGAATGCCCTGTGTTTCAATGGTACCCAGTATCTGGTTACGAAAATCATTTCGGTATGCATCATAAATGTTGCGTTGTTCTTCTTCCATTTCACAGAAGAGTATCATTTCCTGTTTTTCCGGAAGATCTTTTGCCACCTGTTCCTTGGTTCTTCTGAGTATGAATGGGTAAAGCAATTTTTTCAAATGCTCTTTCCTGTCCTGCTCGCCAAACTTATCTATAGGTATAGCAAACTCCTGCCGGAAAAACTCCACAGTACCGAGCATACCGGGATTCAGAAAATTCATCTGGGCAAAAATGTCAAACGTATTATTCTGCAAAGGTGTACCGCTCATACACAGGCGGTGCCTGGCATTCAGTAAGCAGGCGGCTTTTGTTACTTTACTCGAAGGGTTTTCAATGGCCTGTGATTCATCCAGTATCACATAATCAAATTCCACACTCATCAGCAATTTAATATCGCTTCTTAATGTGCCGTAGGTAGTAATGGTTACATCATGATCTATCAACTCTTCTTTTACCCTTGTTCTTAATCCGCCGTGGTGGATGCGGTAAGTTAGTGCCGGTGTAAATTTTTTTATTTCATTTTCCCAGTTATATATTAGAGTGGTGGGGCAAACCACCAGTGCCTTTAGCTTTCCCTGCATATTCCTGTAATGTTCCATAAAGGAAAGAGCCTGTACGGTTTTACCCAATCCCATGTCATCAGCAAGAATTCCTCCCCAGTTGATATCCTTCAGGTAATTCAGCCACTGATAACCGGCTACCTGGTAAGGGCGAAGTATGGGTTGTAAATATTCAGACGGGGCTATTTCATTTATTTTATTGAACTGCCGGAGGTTTTCATATTTCTCTTCCAGTTTAACCACCAGTTCTTCTTCGTCTCTTGTTTCATATAGTTCATCCACCACACTCAGGTGATAGCGGGACAACTTCAACGAATCCGTTTTACCCTCTCCCACCCTGAATAAAAGTGAATATTTTTTCAGCCACTCTTCGGGTAAAATGCCCAGTGTGCCATCATTTAGTTGTACGAACTGCTGTTTATTGGCCAGGGCCCTTTTTACTTCGGCAACCGTTACTTTCTGATCACCAAAAAGAATATCCACCTTGGCATCAAACCAGTCGGTATTGCTGCTGATGAAGATCTTTGTTTGTGGTTTGGCTGTATTGAAACGGAAGTTTTTCAACGCTTCAAATCCAAACACCGGTGTCTTCATCTCCTTCATGGCATCCACGAAGAGGAAAAACCAATTGTTCTTTAAAACATCGGTTCCTTTCAGCGCCAGTGTGCCGGAATCTTCATTATACACAAAACTGGAATGCAGGTTTTGCATCTTCTGAATGAATTCGTTTTCCTTTTCCCGGTTGCGGTGTACCACCATTACCTTATCGCCAACGGGTACAATTACTTCATCCCTGTCTTTTGCTTTTGTTTCATATCCTTTGTAAGCAAAGGAGGGCTGGAAAACCAGGTACTCCCCTTTTTCCAATAAAAACAGTTTAACTTCCGGGTTGCCATCTTTTATTTCCTGCACCAGGGATTTGTCAAAGTCTACCTTATGCTCCTTAGCCAGTGGCATAATGAATTGTGCAAGGCACTTATTCCATTCTTCTGCCGGTACACTCATTTTACCGGAAGGAAGGAATTTATCCACCAGGTGTATCACATCATTACTTTCCCAGAGGTATAACTGCTGGTTGTAGAGAAAGAAAAGGGGACTGTTTGTTTCATTATCTCCCAGCTCAAATTCGAGTACCCCTGTTTTTACTTTACATTGAATGCCATAATGGGCATTTTTTTTAACCATGAAATGAGGCCTTGCCGGTTCTATCTGCAGCTGCAGTGTTTCAAGATTGCTGGTCCTGAATGCCTTTTTCTCCGGCAACAAAAACACATAAGAACTGCCGGAAAGTTCCGTAAATAGTTTACGAAGTTTAGGTAACAAGTATTCGGCAATCAGTTCCTTGGTTTCGTCCGGCAGATCATCTTCTTCCTGGTGAATGATATTTTCCCAAATGCCGGAGAAAGGTGAATTCCTGCTTACATATTTATTTATTTCTGATTCCTGCAGCTTTCGCAACATACCCAGCAATTCTGCATCTGTTTCTGAAAGCATGTCTGTACTAACATAGCGGCTTATATCCAGTTTTTCGGTGGTGCCGGCAAAACCATCATTAACCTGGTTAGGCTCACCAATTACCACATCCACTGTAAACCCGGGATATACGTTTTTATTAAAGTTGAAAACCACTCCTAGTTTTTGTGAAGGCCCGGCAACTTTTTTTTCTTCAACAACAGGAGCTGCCACCTCTTCTTTTTTTTCTTTCAGCGGTATCAATACCGGTTTTACGGGTGCCGCTACAGGTGCCACTCTTTTTATGGAAGGATCCAGCACCCTTAAAAAGGGCTTGCCTTCTTTATACGCAAATTCAAATTTTCCGGTAAGGTCATCACTGAGTGAATAACCATACGCTTCCAGCAGTTTATTCTTTTCTTTATCCCAGTTACGTATACTGTCAAAATAGGCAGCACCATAAGTATTCAGCAATTGCAGAAACACAATTACCTTGGGAAGGCATAACGGGTGTTCGGCATCTTCGTAATCACAACTGGTATCAAAGTTCCGCTCTTCGTTTTTTCTTATAATGACCTGGTAATCCTGCCCGTTTAAAGTGACTGTTGCCTTAACCATTTCATTCTCCGCATATTCAATACCAGCTTTATTGGTACGCAGAAATTTTTCCGCTTCGGCAAATACTTCCGGAGAGGAAAATAAACGCAGATTCTTCAGCTCAATGGATTTCATCTTCACCACAGTGTGGCGCTGATCATATTGTACATGTTCTGACTGCAGGTGGCCCCTGTCAATCATTTCCTGCAACTGAAAAAGTGCGGCGGCCTCGTGCCGGCATATATCGCCTAAATTATAGGGACAGGCACAACGAAGAGAGGTGGCCTTCGGATCTTTGAATTTCTGAATATACACTTTGTAGTAGGTGGCATAGCTGTCATCCTTTACCCGGAAAACAGCAGAACCAAAAAGGTCATCGTATTCTACCAGTTCAACAAATCCGATTGCATGAATTTTTTTACCCCGGCGAATCACTTCATCTGTACCGTGGGTATAAACATATTTGATAAGGTGCGGTAAGGCCAAAACGATTGCTGGTTTTAAATCCGGATAGCAGTATTAATGCTGAATCCAAAAAGGTTAATCGGCAAAAGTAAAAGAATGTTGAGCGGATTTCCTTGTAAAAAGGAGGAAATAAATAATAATTTCTGTTTGAGATTTAAAAGACGAAAATCAAGTATCTTGTAAGGTTTTTGGCCTCTCAGTTCCTGAAAAGAAAATGCAGACATTCCCCCGGCATTGCATACTCACCAGCACTTCAAAACCTGAATTAACTTTTTACAATAAGCTTACCATCATTATAAACCGGCAACACATTAGCGACATCCGGTGTAAGGCAAAAGCGTATATCTTCAATTAATCCGAAACGTTCCACCAGGCGGTGATAATGGGTAAGCTGCGGAGCAAAACGCAGCAAGCTTGCTTTGTGCTTTACATACATTGTTTCGGCCATCAGCGAACTGTCACAATGTATAAGGAATTCTTTTTTTATTGTATGAATAACTGCTCCGGCAAATAATGTATCCTCTAAATTGAACCTGTCTTTCCAGCCGGCACAGCCCAATATCACATTTTTCTTTTCTGACAGCAGGTAATCACAAACAGCAGACAGGTTGGGAAACGAACCCGAAATAATGGTATCGGCGTTTTTATCTAATGCCATTTGCAGCAACCGGGTGCCGTTAGTGGTAGTAAGCACCAGTGTTTTATTTTCAATGAAATGCCTGGCATATTCCAGGGGAGAGTTACCGTGCTCCAAACCTTCGGCAATCATACCATCTCTTTCCCCGGCAGCGATACCTCCAATATTCTTGCTGATTTCAATGGCTTTTGGAACAGTGTCTACCGGTATCACACATTTGGCACCATTATACAATGCTGAAGCAATGGTAGAAGTGGCCCTGAACACATCAATGATAACTACAACACTGTTACTGAGATCATAAAGATGTAATAAGGCCGGCGATATGGAAGTATGAAGGGAAGGTTTGTTGCTCATAAGTAGCGGCAAAAATAATATATAGAAAATAAAATGTTGCAGCAGCTATTTGACCAATAACCTTTTCCATCGATCTGTTTCTGCCGCTTCTTTAATTGTCTTGTTTCGCTGTTCGAGTAATTTCTTCAGATAGTTAGTAAGATAAAGGGAGTTGAACCAGCGGCCGATGATACCATAGGGCGATTCAAAATGAAATAGATCAATCAGCAGGGTGCCGTTTTCACAGGGTTTAAAATAATGCTCATGTTTCAGCATTTTAAAATCACCCTGTAGTTGCTCATCAATAAACATCTCCGGCTTATTCATATCAGTGATCTTGACACGGAGCAGCCTGTTCTTAAAAAGATGCCTGGCTTGCCAGGTTACCGTTTCCTCTTTTTCTATCAGCCCGATCCTGGTACCTGCCACCGCTTCTTCCCTGTACGCTGACATTGACTCCTTATGTAAACCAATATGCCTGCTCAGATCAAACACTACTTCTGCAGGTGCTGCAATAAAGGTTGTAAGGTGAATTGTTGGCATAGAAATGAAGTCTGATGTACGAAGTTTGAAGTCAGCGGTGGCATCAAATCAGCCCGGCAACACCCCGGGCACCAGCCTACAGCCCCGCTGTGTCATTCTCTCTCAAATTTCATGCAAAAGGGATCTTCGCCACTTTTGCTTTCAGGGCTTTGTCCCTTACTTGCACAAAAATCTCCGAGTCAATAGCAGCAAATGCTGTTTGTACGTATCCCATACCGATGGCTTTTCCCAGACTGGGTGACTGGGTGCCTGAAGTAACATGACCAATAGTAGCACCAGCCTGGTCTTTTATTTCGTATCCATGACGGGGAATACCCTTATCTATCATTTCAAAGCCAACCAGTTTTCTTTGCACTCCCTCTGCTTTTTGTTTGGCAAAAATTTCTTTGGAGGTAAAATCTTTGGTGAACTTGGTAATCCATCCTAACCCGGCTTCTATGGGTGATGTTGTATCATCAATATCATTTCCATAGAGACAAAATCCCATTTCAAGGCGTAATGTATCCCTGGCACCAAGCCCGATCGGTTTTAAACCCTGCGGGCCGCCAATGTCAAACAGGGCATCCCAAATTTTTTCAGCCGCTCCGTCTTTATCTTCAAAATAGATCTCCACGCCACCAGCCCCGGTATATCCTGTGGCGCTGATCAGTACATTTTCTACTCCGGCAAACAAACCCTTGGTAAAGGTGTAATATTTCAGGTTCAGGATATCCATCTCTGTCAGCGGTTGTAACATTTTGGTGGCATTAGGACCCTGTACAGCCAGCAGGCAGGTTTTATCAGAAACATTGTGCATTTCCACTTGCCTGCTGTTATGTTTAGAAATCCAGTTCCAGTCTTTATCAATATTAGAAGCATTAACTACCAGCATATATGCGCTGTTTTCCTCTATGCAATAAACGAGGAGGTCGTCCACGATTCCACCGTTTTCATTGGGCAGGCAGCTGTATTGTGCTTGTCCGGCCTTCAGCTTAGCCGCATCATTGCTGGTAACCCTTTGAATAAGGTCTAAGGCATTTTCTCCTTTCAGGATGAATTCTCCCATATGGCTTACATCAAAAACGCCGGCGTTTCTTCTTACTGCAGCATGTTCATCATTGATACCGGTATAAGAAATGGGCATATTGTAACCGGCAAATGATGCCATTTTAGCGCCAAGGGCAATATGTTTATGGGTAAAAGGGGTATTCTTCATATAAAAACGAATGTTTGCAAATGTAATTCAAAAGAAGTGAGCTATTGCCCCTGTAAGACGTATTTTAATTTTAAAAATCGGGCAATAGATAAACAGTTTAAACCCTTAGCTAGTGTCCTGATAGCATTTATGTATGCTTCTTTTAAAAATACAACATATCAGCTCGTAAAACGCCCCTTTAATAAAATGACAACCAAAGAGAGTAATGATTGAAGCTTACTTTTTTATTTATCACGGAAAAAACTGCGGCCAGGAATACTAACCCCGGCCGCAACACAACATTACTTGCTAGCAACCCGTATCCTGACGGGATTGAATTTTATACTCTTTATTTTAGTATCACATCTGCATCCGCCCCCTTCGCTTACATCATTACCACCCGTATCGCCAACCACTACAATTTCTCTGACGGAACTTCCGGAAACAGGAGGAATTTCCACCCGACCTTCATTACAAATCCCGTACTCTGCCCCGGCTCCGCGGCCCCTGAAGTCGGTTACCTTCGATTGAAAATAATCCGGTTCAATACTTACAATACGGAGGCCGGGCAAAGCAGTATATACCCTTTGCCTGAATGTACCTGTTGCAGTTGTATTATCGCCGGCAGTCTCTGCAGCGGTATAGTTTATTACTGCATCAATACCGTTTCCATCCGGCGTTTTTTGGAGAAGTATGCTAACATTTATTAACGGGCCTCCGTTAAACTCCCTGTCTCCGGCTGCTAAAACCGGGCAAAGTTCAGATGTGATATTGCTTAATGTAATAGTTTCTATCCTTTCTGTTGAAGAGGGCGGTGGGTTTAGGTTTACCCTTGTCGCAGATCCGTTATAGGTACGGCCATCCAAATCTGTATGTAAACCCGTCATTGAATTGCCATCTGCACTTAACCGGTAGCGGAACTTGCGGCCCGATAATTCGTCCCAGCGCAAATTGGGCTTATTGCCATCAATATAAAATTCAACTTCAACTGAACCACCGATGTTGTATACCCTGCCATTTACCCGGTATAAATTTCCTGTATGATCATAAAAAGTTCCCAGTCGCCTGTCGGTAATCTCCCCGCCATTTCTTCTTTTAGCTTCATCGCCAGCTAAAATAAACTGCATCGATCCCGGCATACGATATATATCCAAAATACCGGTCCAGCCTGCATAATTGAGATTCCAGCGACCAACAATATTAATTTCTTTCCAGGTTTGCGGTTGGCGCACATCTGTTACATATTCAGCAGAAATAAATCTGCCAATACCTGAATAGGGATAATAATCAAGTTTGGAGTTGCAGGCATCACCAACGGGACCGTAATTATCTTTAATAATAAATTTTTTGTCGGCGGCGTTAGTTTTATCAAAACCCGCTAGCATGATGCAATGAGATCCGTTATCAATGCAGATTTTGATTTCATAACCAAGTGAAAGTACCCGTTCTAAATTTTCTGCTGTAATGTTTGGAATGTTTTCATAAGCTGATACACCATAATATGTAGCCGTTGCAATTTGAGGAAACCTGTTCCAAACCGAAAAGTTGTTATCATTGGTAAAAAGCTGGTCAGTAATTGCCCAGTATTCACTTACCGGGTACAATCCATACCCAACTGCGGATTCCTTTGGAACCCTAAGCCCCTGGGCAAGTAAGGCAATGCTTCCGCCGCCCTGGGTACCGGCAAATTGATTTTCTCTTA
>DASUDW010000376.1:0-3440 GCA_036275415.1 Chitinophagaceae bacterium
ACAGCCGTTGAGCAACTGGTGAATACCCACCCGGATGCAAAAAAGGAATTGGAATGGTTGCAAAGAACAAAATTGCAGCCCGAGACAATTGTATTTCCTCATAAAGAATCATTGTACCGCCAGGAAGAAAAGGTGCGGGCATTGCCTTTCCGCTGGTGGAGGGCCGCAGCAGCAGTATTGATCCTTGCCCTGGGCCTTACCGCTGTGCTGATCTTCAGTAATAAATCAGTCAACGATGAACCGGTGGCAAAAACCCCGGGCACTGAGCAAAAAATACCAGGAGCTGAGAAAACAGGTCAGCCGGTAAAAGAAGCATTGGCTACAACTGACCCGGCCAATCAACCGGTGATAAATACCGATACGGACATTATTAATGAAAAGCAGGTAACCGTGCCGGCCAATGAAACAAAAAATACCTACGTGGCCGTTAACAATAAAGAAACAAAAACCAACAATACTTCTGCCAATCCTGTACCTGTGAAAAAAGAGGAACCGGCCGTAATTGCAGAAGTAAACAAAAAGGCCTCGAACAATTTGCCTACACCTGAAAACAATCCTTATGTAACCGGTGAATACCCGGTTGTTGCCAAAGTAAGTACGCCTAACGAAAAAACTGAGATAAAAAATATTCCGGCAGTAACAAATCAACCTGCTCCTTCGTCCGACATTATACAAGCCCGTTACACCAACAATGACGAGGAACTTGTACAGAATGATGGCAAGAAGAATAAACTCCGTGGCCTTTTCCGGAAAGCGGCACGGACTTTTGAAAAAAGGACCGATATTGACCCTACCGATGATAACCGGTTACTGGTCGGCGGCTTTGCCATCAAACTGAAATAACTACTTAACTAATTTTAATTTAAAAAAGAAAAGAACATGAAGAGGATCTTTACCCTGTGCATGGCCTTATGCACAATTATCACAGGATTTGCCCAGACAGACACCACCGGCAAACAAAATACCCCCCCGGCAGATGACACTATCCGCATCGGCGGAATGGTCATCATCCGTAAAGCAGGCAGCAAGGACAAAGAAGTGATTAAGGATAAAGAATATAAAATGAAGAACCGCCGTGGTGACAAGCCTTCCAATCTTTCTACCAACTGGTGGATCATGGACATGGGGTTTTCCAACTGGACCGATGAATCTAACTATGCCGCCGCTACCCTGAATGGTTTTGTAGCTCCCGGTATTAATGAAGATCAGTTGAAACTGAGAGCAGGCAAATCCCGTAATGTGAACATATGGTTCTTTATGCAAAAGCTGAATATAGCCAAGCATGTGGTGAACCTGAAATATGGTATGGGGCTGGAACTGAATAATTATTTCTTTGAAAATGAAAAGATCGTTTTTGGCAAGAACCCGACCTACATTTCCCAGGGCAGCACTGATTTCAAAAAAGTAAAGCTGGCAGCCGACTACCTGACAGTGCCCATTATGCTTAATTTCAATTTTACCCCTAACCGCAAAAATGGCTTTGGCCTCAGCGGTGGTATCAGCGCCGGATATCTTTATTCTGCCCGCTATAAAACAAAAGATGGCGGTGATGTAAAGAAAGTGAAAAGTGATTTTAACCTCGAAAGATTCAAACTCTCCTATGTGGGTGAGCTGGCCCTTGGCCCGGTAAAACTGTACGGCAGCTATGCCATGAAGAACATGTGGGAAAAGGGACTGGACATGACGCCTTATAACTTTGGTTTCCGGTTCAGCAACTGGTAATTGACCTGAAATATATTTTAAGCCCGGTTTCATTCATGATGCCGGGCTTTTATGTTATTAAAGCAACCTTCCCGTGCAAATACCCGCCGTAACTTTTCTAAATGTCAAGTTAAAACCGTTCTCCATCAAAAAATAAAAGATCATGGCATTACGTTTGAACTGTTGACGGTTACTGATTTTAGCCATGTATACACTTTGCTCCCACCTGGGCAGTTATCTGGCCTTACAGAAAACAAACATGAAAGATGAAAAGAATCTTCGTACTCTTTGCTGTTTTCCTGGCAAGCGGATGGCTGGCAACTGCCCTGCACAGCCCGATGCGGGTAAAAATTACCAAGCGTTTGGATGTTTTTAGTAAAGGACCCATAGGTTCTGTCTCCATCGTTATCGACAAATCAGACTATGAGCTGAATGTGTATGATGACAAAGGCTGGTATGCCACTTACCCCGTGGTGTTTGGCAATAATTCGTTAGAAGACAAAAAAATGCAGGGCGATAAAAATACCCCGGAAGGAAAGTTTACCATCATCGCCAAAAGGGTACATGATAAATGGTGCCGCTTCCTGTCATTGGACTACCCCACCAAAGACGATATTGAAAAATTCAACAAGCGAAAAGAAAAAGGGCAGGTACCGGCCAATGCCAGTATTGGCGGGGGCATCGGCATACACGGCACCTGGCCGCATGAAGATTTTGTAATAGACCGGTACAAGAACTGGACCCTCGGCTGCATCTCCATGAAGAACGATGATGTAATGGAGCTTTATAGTTTTACAACTCCCGGCACTAAGGTTACTATAAAAAAATAAAGCTTACCGGGAATGGGCTGAAAGGAACAATTCTGTTTCCATTCTCCATTTTTGCGGATCTTTTTGCAGGAAAGATTCATGATCGGCAGTTTCATATACCACCAGTTTCTTATCAGCCAAAGGAACTGCAGCAAGGATTTTAGTAATTTCCTTCTCTAACACCAACCTGTCAAGACGGCCCCATTGCATTAGCACGGGGCAGTTAATAGCTTTTGCATAGTGGTCCGTTTTGAAAGCAAACCCGTTAAACCCCCGTTCAACACCCATCCAAAAGGTTACAAGAAAGGCAAAAGGTTTTTCAGGAAATCCGCCAAAACCAATCGTACGGGCCCTTGCCCGCAGATGCTCCTGTAAAGAACCGAAAGGCATCTCCAGGATAATACCTGCCGGCTTCAACTGATAATCGGAAATGGCTTTGATAATAGCTACCCCGCCCATGGAAGTGCCCCAGCAAAAAATGTTTTTCTCCCCTTTTGCCAGAATATAGTCATACGCCAGCTTCACCTCCTCAGCTTCCCGCAGGCCGATGGTCGTGGTATTTCCTTCACTGCTGCCATGGGCCCTGAAATCAACCATCAGTACATTATACCCCTGGTAGTGAAAATCGTTGGCCTCCGGCAGTATCAATTCTTTATTCATAGTAAGCCCATGAAAAAGGATGACTGTACCCTTTGCCATCGAATCTGCAGCGATGTACCATGAATCAATCGCCAACCCGTTTTGGGTTTTCAGCACCACTGTATCATAGGGCATAACGGGTGCCTGTATTACGGGTAGTTTGCCATATCGCTGCCCGGCAAACAAGCGCCATGTTTTCTTGAAGATATTCTGGCTGGGCTTTTTGTTTACCAGTGAAGGGTCATTATAAAAATGGGAAAATTTATGGGCATGAAAGGCAGCGCCGATGTT
>DASUDW010000377.1:0-2355 GCA_036275415.1 Chitinophagaceae bacterium
AGGCTGGGGTAAGTGCTGTATCGTGGGCTGTGGTGATATAGAAATTCACAGCGATGGCAAAAACTTCCATGCAAAGAATGGGGTTGTTATCAAAGAAGGCGACTGGATCAGCCTGAATGGTACAAAAGGCCTGGTGTATGAAGGCAGCATGGCACTGGTTGATATTGACATTGACAAGAACCAGTCCTACAAAGACCTGATGAAACTGGTGGATAAAACCAAACAGATCGGCGTAAGAGCTAACGCAGAAACCCCGGAAGATGCACTGCATGCCGTTAAGTTTGGCGCCGAAGGTATCGGCCTCTTCCGTACCGAACATATGTTCTACGGCGAAGGAAGCGAAGAACCTTTGTTCCAGTTGCGCAAAATGATTGTCAGCAAAACAGAAAAAGAAAGAAGAGATGCATTGAATGGCCTGTTCAAATATGTAAAGAAAGATGTGAAAGATACCCTGGAGGTAATGAAAGGCCACCCGGTAACCATCCGCCTGCTCGATCCTCCGCTGCATGAGTTCGTGCCGCATGATAAAGAAAAACTGCGACAGCTCAGTAAAGAACTCGGTATCAGTATGGGTATGCTGAACAGAAGGGTGCTGGCATTGCATGAAAACAACCCGATGCTCGGTCACCGCGGTGTACGTTTGGGTATCAGTTATCCGGAGATTACAGAAATGCAGGTAAGGGCCATTTTTGAAGCCACTGCTGAATTACTGAAAGCCGGTAAAAAAGCATTACCTGAAATAATGGTGCCGGTTACCGTTATCTGGCATGAACTACGCCACCAGAAAGAAATTGTGGACAGGGTTTATAAAGAAGTATGTGAAAAGATGGGCATGCGGAGGATCCCTTACCTGTATGGTACGATGATTGAAACGCCAAGAGCAGCCTTAAGAGCAGAGTTCATGGCAAAAGCCGCTGACTTTTTCAGTTTTGGTACCAATGACCTGACACAAATGAGTTTTGGTTTCAGCCGCGATGATATCGGTGGTTTCTTACCCAAATATTTGGATCTGAAAATTCTTCCTGACGATCCTTTCCAGACAATTGACCAGGAAGGTATCGGGCAACTGATTAAAGCCGGTACAGAAAGGGGCCGTATCACCAAACCCAACCTGAAAGTGGGTATCTGTGGTGAGCATGGCGGAGATCCTGACAGTGTGAAGTTCTGTCACCGCATCGGTATGAACTATGTAAGCTGTTCTCCTTTCCGTGTGCCTATTGCAAGATTAGCAGCGGCACAGGCGGCTATTGAAAACCCGAGGAAGAAATAATTTCTCTTGTTAACTGCTAATGCCCGGACCGTTTATACATCCGGGCATTTTTATTTGCCTCACCCCCTGCCCCCTCTCCGCTGGACGGAGAGGGGAACACCACTCCGAAAGAAAAAGGAGAAAAAATATTAAACCCCACCTTCAGATCAAAAAGTATTCGTTAGCCAACCTGCCCAATCCCCTCCTGGCCTGCCCCGAACTTGATTCGGGGAGGGGAGAATGATTTTACTAATAAGTAAGGAACAAAGGGGGTGGGTATGTGCAAGTAGTTAAAATGATAGGATTTGATACTTATGTTTAAAACACCAGTATCGCCAGCAAACTGTATAGTATCCTTATAAAGTATGATTTATTTTATTTGCTGATATTTTCCGACCTTTCCCACTCAAACTTTCACCATGGAAATCAAAAACCTTTTTGATCCTGCGGTAAAACAGGAAACAATTAATCGTATCAATACATTAACTCCGCAAACGGAACGCAAATGGGGCAAAATGGATGTGGCACAGATGCTGTCCCATCTGCAGGCACCAATGGGTGTGGCGCTCGGTACCCATACTTTAAAAGGCAATTGGTTGTTTAAACTTATCATGCCGCTTTTTAAAAAAGCCCTGTATGATGAAAAACCCTGGAAGCAGGGATTACCGACTGATAAAACATTCATCACTGCCGGTCAGCCCAAAAACTTTGAAGAAGAAAAAACCAAACTGCTGGATATGCTGAACCGCTTCTCTGAAAATAATATGGTAAATGATAAGCACCCCATATTTGGTAAGCTTACCAAAGAACAATGGAGCAAGGCTACCTGGAAACATATTGACCATCACCTGAAACAGTTCGGTGCCTGATAAAAGTCATAGCTGAAAAAGCCTGCCCCCTCTACTTTTGGGCAGGCTTTCTTAATTACATGAAACTCTGGAAAAATATCATCCGCAAGCCTACATAACGGCCTCTCTTTCCCTGGCCTGTAACTCCATTTTTACATCATCAGCTATCTGCTGATTAAACCATTGCGGATGAAAACAATCATTGAACCCTTCCGGATAAAATCGGTAGAGCCGATCTATTTCACTACCAAAGAAGAA
>DASUDW010000378.1:0-2866 GCA_036275415.1 Chitinophagaceae bacterium
ACCATACCGGTGGCCAACCCCCGGAACGAAGGGAGGTCTTTTAAAGGCAAGGCATTAGAAAATTCCGCCCCGCCCAGGTTGGATTTATAATACCAGCTGCCCCCCTGCTCAGTCAGTATACCGGCAATGCCCTCATTAAAAAGGTCGATCCACAGATACCGTTTATCCTGCAGGCCGGCAGGTACCTGTACAGCCTGCTCTGCTGTTACATAGCTGACTTCTGTATTCCACTCATGTGGCTGGTAACTGAATTCCGTTTCGGGCAATGATTTGGTAGTATAAAAATTTTGCGCAGCATCCCAGATATGCCCGCTTTGGCGGACCATTACGAGGAATGAAAAACCAGACTCCTTTCGGCCGGAACCGGTATAGTTCAGTTCATCATCATAGAACAGTTCCAGCGATTTGGTGAGATAAGGATTAACGGGAAGCTCCTGCGGTGAAAAGCAGTGAAACATCAGCACCCTTTTGCAGCGGCGCCAGGTCCTTATTTCAAAGCCGGACCGGTGCGTGGAAAAAGGATCCTTGCGGCAGGGCCAGGGGCGGCTTTCGGCAAACACCGTTTGCGGGAGATTGGCCGCTGCAGCATGTTCCCCGTAGTCAAACAGGGTGCTGAACAAAAAATCATTTTCTGCCGGTAAGGCATCGCCGAGGTTCCAGGGTGTTTTATTACAGTACAATATTTTTTTCAGGTACAACTGGCTGCAGTGCCCGGTTTTATTTTTTTCATATTGTACGGAAGGGATGCCGGCATAGTCTTCCGGTTTGTATTGAAACAGGGTGATATTGCCCTTATCATCATGGGTGTAACTGAGCAGCCACTCAAATACCCGCTGCGGGTCTGCAGGATCGGCCAGGCGGCTGGCGGCTGTTACGCCAAAATAACTGTGCACATTACCCGCCGAGATTGTTTTCCAGTGTACTTCACCGGTAGTATCCTTTGTCCATTTTTCAATCCGGGTAAAAGAGCCCTCGATCCGGGGCCGGTAGCGCCGGATGGTATAGGAGATGCCGTTGACGGTCCGTTGCTTTTTATAGGGCACCCATTTGCCCGATTGCAGCTCCAGCAGGGGCACCAGGTCTTCGGCGCCGGCAATAATAAAGGTATCCGATTCCTCTTCGTCGAAATATTGCGGCAGCCTTTTTTCAGTTTTACGGGCCACAGAAGGAATATCTAATTGCCAGCCCAGGCCAAAGGCACTGTTGCCGGCCCCTGAATTATACGAAAGCCCGATGGCCGGCGCCCCCGTGCGGCCGGCGCTGAACGGTAATGGGATTGATAAAGAAGAAGTACCCGTAACAGCATTCACCCGGAACTTTTCTTCAATGCCCTTGATGGCGCCCCCGCCTTTGGGTAAACTGATAACCGGTAAGGCCGTATCAAAATGGCTGAGGGAGGAAGCAGCCGGGGTACCCGTTGCCGCTGGCTGCATACCGGCGGGAGAGGAATTTTTTTCCGCTTTATAAGAACCGGGTTGCTGATGATCTGTATTGGGCATTATTATGTTTTACCGGACTTCGTCCGGCCGATGAAATAATTGCCACTAAACAAACCAGACCAAATGTAACTGATTAATGAACCGAAGTCAATACCCAAAAAGTAGTATTTTTTGCAAAGCAGCAACCCGTCTGCTTACGGTTAGAGTACTGAACCCGCCCGGGAATACCAATTAACCCTTAGCAGGACTAACGAAAAAGTACACGGACCCACTCACATTATAGATTAACCGAATAAGATGCCCCGGCCTTGCCTGCTGCCTGCCCTGCTAAAGGTCCTCCTTCCACAAATGGTCACCGGCAATCACCAATAGCGAACTGCATACGCTTTTCAGCCTGCCATCGAAATAATCAGAAAAATACTGTATGGCCTCATCATAAAACTGCAGGCCTTCCTCTTCAGCCGATAAACGGATACCTTCCGCCAATGCATACAGCAGGGTTACCAGTGCTTCCCGGTTGGTGGTAACAAAATCAAACCGGATAGGCCCGCCCCGTTTCGGGCAGGGCACATAATAACCAAAGGATTCGGATATAGCCGACAGCTTCTCCCCGGCATAGGCCGCCAGCGCATATTGGTAAAACACAGAGTAGTTCACATCCTCCTTATCAATGGATAACGGAATCACTACTGCAAATTCTTTTTCCTCTTTATCCCCCAAAAAATCCGCAATCAGCTTATTATTGTAATGCCTGATTTCATGCAGATCAATACATATCATATCTGTATTTTTTTCCCATCTTCTTAACTTCTCAACCTTTCAACCTGCCTGCCCGCCGTGGCGGGAGCTTGTCGAAGGGCAAACTCTCAACTTATCTACTTGTCACCCTGAGCTTGTCGAAGGGCAACCTTTCAACCTTCCAACTATCAACTATCAATTATCAATTCTCAAATATCAATTATCAACCTCACCCCTCCTCAACCCATCTTCACAATCTTCGCCGCCCCGTACCGCTTCACCGGCCGCACTTCCGTTGCGGTGAGCGGCAGGCCAAACTCCAGTCCCACGGACAGCACCAGGGTATAATCGCTGGGGTCCGGCGGATCAGTAATAGCAACGGTTAATAGCTCGGCCTCCCTTCGCTTGCCGGCAGCCTGCCAGGCAGTGGCGGCAGCAACCGGAAACACTTCCCCTCCGGCAGCCGGCCTGTACATTTTTTGCTCCTCCCGGTAAACAATATCGGGCACGGCGCCCAGCACCAGTACGAGCCGGTACAGCGGGTGCCCCTCGGGGTTATGAAAGTTAATGCCCGGTATCAGTTCCGGCAACTGCACGGCAGCGGAGGCATTGGTCTTATCCAGGCTGAAGGTCAGCGGATGCCGGATATAGCTTTCAAAATTGTGTTTACGGTTCAGGCTGAAACCTTC
>DASUDW010000379.1:0-9950 GCA_036275415.1 Chitinophagaceae bacterium
CACTGTAACATCATTCAATCTCCTGATTTACCAGATGATAAATTGATTTAACAGGAAACTCTTGCGCTAAAAACATTTTTTCTGCCGTTGCGTAGCAATAACATTCTTACGATACCAGATCCAAAATCTTTTTATTTTTACCGAAAGGGCTGTTAGCTCAGTTGGTTTAGAGCACTACTTTGACAGAGTAGGGGTCACTGGTTCGAGCCCAGTACGTTCCACATATTACAGCAATTACTTTGGCGGTAGTTTATATTTTATATTCCTCATCACTTGACAGGTATTATATAGGCAGCACACTTGATTTAGATATTAGATTAAACCAGCATCTTGCTAATGATTTTCCTGGTTCTTATACCGGAAAGGCAAAGGACTGGGAAGTTTTTTTGTGTTTTGAAAATCTTGATTATCAGCAGGCCAGAAAAATCGAATTCCATATTAAAGCGATGAAAAGCAGAAGGTATATTGAAAACCTAAAACAATTTCCTGAAATGGTTGCCAGACTGGTTGCTAAGTTTTCATAGAACCCCGCCAGATCATAAAATAATAAATTAATCAGATTCTTTTGCCTATACTTTGACAGAGTAGGGGTATCCCGATAGTTATCGAGCCCAGTACGTTCCACTTTTATTTTTGATAAGTATCACTTCTTGCGCTGACCTTCTTCATCGTTTTTCCCATTTTAATTTGTAAATTTTGTCGTAGAAAGATTTTATATGTCCTTGCCTGCTACCTGGCAAAGGTTCCTTGAAGAAGCCGGAGGTTTAAGCCGGTTTACGGGAAGGTTTTTTTCCCAGGGTTTTAAGCCCCGCTATGAGTTCTCAGAGTTGCTGCGGCAATGTTTTATCATCGGTTATAAATCTCTTCCTTTGGTTGGCCTCACAGGTTTTATTATGGGCCTGGTACTTACCATGCAACTACGACCCTCCCTGATTACATATGGTGCAGAAAGCCAACTACCTGCAATGGTAGGTATTGCGGTGGTAAGGGAAATCGGCCCTGTTATTACGGCTTTGATTTTTGCCGGTAAGATCGGTAGCAGTATTGGCGCTGAACTGGGCAGTATGCGGGTAACCGAGCAAATAGACGCCATGGAAGTCAGCGGTACCAACCCGTTCAAATACCTGGTTGTAACAAGGGTACTGGCCACCACACTGATGCTTCCAGTTTTAGTCATTCTCAGCGATGCGATTTCCCTGTATGGTTCGTACCTGGGTGTAAACATCAAGGGAGTGACGAGTTTTGATTTGTTTTTCAAACAGGTATTTGACGCACTTTCGTTTGATGATTTTTTACCTGCGTTTATTAAGTCATATTTTTTTGGGTTTGCTGTGGGAATTGTTGGATGTTTCAAAGGCTTTTATTCAAGCAAGGGCACAGAAGGGGTAGGAAGGTCGGCCAATTCTGCAGTGGTGGTCAGTTCTTTGCTGATCTTCATCCTGGACCTGCTGGCCGTGCAAATAACCGATATACTTGGTATGAACTGAGTTGTTATGACGGAGGAGATGACGATACAACAAAAGGTGAAGCCGGTAAAGGAATCAGAAAAAGTACTGGTCATAGAGGACCTGTATAAATCCTTTGGCAATAATCAGGTGCTGGCCGGTTTCAGTCTTGTTTTAAGAAAAGGCGAGAATGTAGCGGTATTGGGTAAATCAGGTTCCGGTAAATCGGTGTTGATTAAATGCATCATAGGTCTGTTAACCCCGGATAAAGGCAGTATCAATGTATTGGGTTCAGATATCGAATCATTAGGAAGCCATGAAATGGACCAGCTGCGTACCAAAATTGGTTTTCTTTTTCAAAGCAATGCGTTGTATGATTCTATGACTGTTCGGGAAAACCTTGAATTCCCATTACGGCGACATTGGATAAAAATCTCAGCAGCAGAAACAGAAAGAAAAGTACTGGAAGTGCTTACCAATGTTGGCCTTGCCCATACAGTGGACATGATGCCGGCAGAACTTTCGGGAGGGATGCGAAAACGAATCGCCCTTGCCCGGACACTGATACTGGAACCTCAGATCATATTGTATGATGAACCAACCACCGGCCTGGATCCAATAACCGGCAAGGAGATCAGTAACCTGATAAAAGAAATGGGGGAAAAGTATGATACCTCCGCTTTGATCATTTCACATGATATGAGTTGTATACGGGTTACAACAGACAGGGTAGTGATGCTTATAGACGGAAAATGTTATGCAGACGGCACCTATGAATTCTTGAAAAAAAACAATGATCCTAAAGTCAAGCAATTTTTTGAATAATGGCAAAGAGAGCAATCAATAATGTAAAACTGGGCCTGTTTGTACTGGCGGGGCTGCTGATTATGATCTTTTCATTGTATATGATTGGCAAGGATACCAACATGTTTGGCAGTAACTATACCCTGAAGGTGCGATTTGACAATGTGCATGGATTGACATCCGGTAATAATGTTCGTTATGCAGGGATTCAGGTCGGGACAGTAAAGAAAGTGAAGATACTCAGTGACACATTGATTGAAGTGTCCATGCTGATTGATACAAAGATGAAGAAATACATTCATAGCAATGATATCGTTAGCATGAGCACTGACGGCCTGATGGGCAACAGGATATTGAATATAACCCCGGCAAAGGATAAATCACCCCTGGCCGTTGATGGTGATTTGCTGGTGACCAAAAAAACGGTCAGTACAGATGATATGCTGGAAACATTGGATAAAGCGAACAGGAATATTGCATTTATCTCGGAAGAATTAAAGTCAACGGTCCTGCGTATCAATAAAAATAATGCCTTCTGGAAATTACTTGATGACGCTTCCTTACCGGATAATCTAAGGGTGTCTGTTGCCAATATCAGGAAAGCAACAGCCGGAGCCAATAATATGGTAAGTGATCTGCATGCATTGATAAATGATGTGAAAGACGGCAAAGGCTCTTTGGGCGCCATTTTAAAGGATACAGCCATTTCCCAAAACCTCAATGAAGCAGTGCTTAAAATTAAGCAGGTTGGTGCCGATGCTGATCAACTGGCCAATCAGCTTTCAGCTCTTGCAGAGGGAATAAACCAGGACTTGAACAGCGGTAAAGGGGCAGCACATGCTATTCTTAAAGATTCAATACTGGTGATAAAATTGCAAAACAGCCTTACTAATATTGAAAAAGGAACAGCCGGTTTCAATCAGAATATGGAAGCGCTGAAACATAATTTTTTGCTGCGGGGCTATTTCAGAAAGCTGGAAAAAAGACAGCAACAGGCGCAACAAAAAGCACCTTATTAAGAAAGGTTAAATTTTCCAATCTACCACCTGGTTTACCCATTCCTGTTTAAAAGGGGCTGTGATCCGTATGTAGTTATCTGTGTAGCCCTCCATCATGCCTGTTTTATCGTGGCCTTCAAAAAGCACTTTACGGGTTTGTCCGGCATGCTGATCCGTAAAGTATTGCATCTTCATGTATGAAAGGTTTCGCAGCATCTTGTTTCTTTCGTTTCTTTTATGCACCGGTACAACCGGTTTTATGGTCAGTGCATGGGTGTTGTCCCTTTCTGAATAAGTGAACACATGCAGGTATGAAACATCCAGTGAATGTAAAAAATCAAATGTTTCTTTAAAGTCTTCGTCTGTTTCGCCGGGAAAACCAACGATCACATCTACACCAATGGCACAATGGGGCATCAGTTCTTTGATCAGGGCTACTCTTTCTGCATACAATTCCCGCTTATACCGGCGGCGCATGGCTGCCAGTGTTTTGTTACTTCCGCTTTGAAGGGGTATGTGAAAATGCGGCATGAATTTGTCGCTGTTGGCAACGAATTCAATTATTTCATTGGTCAATAAATTGGGTTCAATAGAAGAAATACGGTAACGCCGGATACCGGGTACTTTCTCAAGCTCCTTGATCAGGTCATAAAAATTTTCTTCTCTTCCGCTAATGCTTACGGCAGTGCCTGCGCCGTCAGGGCCTTTGCCAAAATCACCCAAATTCACCCCTGTTAATACAATCTCTTTCACTCCATTTTGAGCTAAGGTTGCGGCATTTGTTACCACATTGCTGATAGAGTCACTGCGGCTCTTGCCCCTCGCCATGGGAATAGTACAAAAAGAACAGTTATAGTCACAGCCGTCCTGTACTTTTAAAAAAGTCCTTGTCCTGTCGTTTACCGACCAGGATGAATGAAAGCCTGAAACCGTTTCGATATCACAACTGCAAATTTTGGCCGCATCGCCTTTAGCCAGTTCACGGATATGTTTCGCAATATTGAATTTTTCTGCAGCGCCCAATACAAGATCCACACCGGGTATTTCAGCAATTTCTTTAGGCTTTAGCTGTGCATAGCAACCGGTAATTACTACAAAACTTTCCGGTGCTTTGCGCTGAATGCGCCTGACAAGCTGCCGGCATTCTTTATCGGCATTATCTGTAACAGAACAAGTATTGATGACATACACATCGGCCAGGTCGTCAAACTCTTTTTTTTCAAAACCTTCCTGTTCCAGCATGCGGGAAAGGGAAGAAGTTTCAGAAAAATTGAGCTTGCAGCCAAGGGTATGAAATGCCACTGTTCTTGATACTGCCATAAGAGGCGCAAAGATAGGTTGATAAGTTGACTGGTTGAAATGTTGAATGGATACTTACTACTTGTTAACTTGCCCTTTATTCCGCTTTTATTCATATTTATATAAATATCTGAAAGTGAACAGGAAATGGGTTCCCTATATTTTAATGGCATTGATGGTAATTGCCATACTGGTTATCAGGCAATGCAAAAACAGCAATGCCCCGGCACCTGCCCCTAAGCCCAGGGTTAGTGACAATAACAGGCCAAAAGACCCGGCCAGTAATCCCACTGACAGGGACAAAGGGTTTGATCGCCGGACTACTTACCTGGAATACAGCAACCATGCAACCTGCAGAATGAAGTGCAGGAAGATCTCGAAAATTGAAGTGGAAGAAATCATGCGGGACGGTACAATCAATTATAACAAAAGCGACCTTCAGAATGCAAGATGTCCCCGGTATGCATTGGAAGGCATTACCAAAGATGACCAACGGGTCAGAATCATTTTTGCCCAGTGTAATGAAAAGACTGTGGTGGTAACAGTGATAGATCTTGAAACGGATTACCGATGTAATTGCCCCGGTGATGATGATAAATACAAAAACAGGAACTGATGAAGTGGATATTGAAACCGTTTCAATGGATCTTTAGTATTTATGCCCTGATAACTTTTGTGGCTATCATGCTGTTATTATTCCCCTTTGCTGTCATCGCCAGTTTTTTTGGAAAGATCAAAGGCGGCAATATGATGATGAGGATTTGTATGATCTGGGCTGATCTTTGGTTCCCGCTGATCTTTATCTGGCACCAAAAGAAATACGAGGCACCACATGATAAATCAAAGTCTTATATATTCGTCAGCAACCATATTTCTTACCTGGATGCGGCAATTATACCAAAAGCATACCGGCAACACATCAGGCCGCTGGGCAAAGTGGAAATGAGTAATGTGCCCATATTTGGATTCATGTACCGGAATGCGATCGTAACGGTGGACCGGAGCAGTCCTGCCAACAGGGCAAAGAGTGTGATGATCCTGAAATCACTTATCAATAAAGGAATTTCTGTACTTGTATTTCCGGAGGGAACTTTCAATATGACCACACAACCGCTCAAATCCTTTTTTGATGGTGCTTTCAGGGTGGCTATCGAAACACAGACTCCGGTAAAACCTGTTTTATTTTTGGATGCGTACCGGCGAATGCCTTATGAAAGTTTATTTAGTTTAACTCCCGGCAGAAGCCGTATTGTGTACCTGGATGAAATACCGGTAACGGGTTATACGACAGCTGATGTGGCATTGCTGAAAGATGAAGTATATGCCCTGATGGAAAGAAAACTGGTGGAATATGGCGCTGCCTGGCGAAAAGCACCGCAAAGTCTCCCATAAGGAAGATACTTACTATTCCTTCATTAGATTTGTCCCTGATGGTAAAAGATAATCACCATAATGAAACATTATACGCTCCTTTAGGAGAAAGGTTTTTTGCTGAAATCATCATTCCATCGGCCCTTCCTAAAAATTATACCTGGTCTGTACCTGCACACCTGCTCGAACTGGTAAAACCGGGTTGCCGGGTGGAAGTGAACCTGGGGAAGTCAAAGAAATATGCAGGTATTGTAAAAACGCTTCACAAAGAAAGGCCTGAATTTTTCGAAACAAAAGATATACTGAATGTACTGGATACCGAGCCGGTTGTTTTTGAGGAGCAACTAAAGCTTTGGGAATGGATGGCCGCTTATTATATGTGCACTGAAGGAGAGGTAATGGCAGCGGCACTGCCGGCACATTTTAAATTGTCCAGTGAAACAATACTGGTATATAATGAGGAATATGGCGATGATTTTTCAGCACTGGATCATGATGAATATATAGTGGCGGAGGCATTATTGCTGAAAAAGGAACTTAATCTTACAGAAGTTCAGCAATTGCTCGACTCTTCCCATATTTATCCTGTCATAAACCGCCTTATCAATAAAAAAGTTTGCCATGTATGGGAATCGCTGAAACAAACCTATGTCCCGAAAAAGGAAACTTATGTGCTGCTGAACCCTGAATACGATAATGAAGAAAAATTGTCTGACCTGCTCAATAACTGGACCAGGGCACCCAAACAAATGGAGTTGTTGCTAAGCTATCTCCATTTAATAAAAACCGAAGGAGAAGTCCCAAAACAGGCATTGCTTAAGAAATCGGGTGCTTCAGAAGCACAGTTAAAGGGGTTGCTTGAAAAGAATATACTCCGTACCGAAAAGCGGATCATTGACCGCATTAAATACCTGCCTAAAAATGTAACAATTGATTTTGAACTGACGGAAGTGCAGCAAGCAGCATTTGAAAGGGTAAAAACACAATTGCAAAGTAAACCTGTTTGCCTGTTGCATGGGGTTACCTCCAGCGGGAAGACCAATATCTATATTAAACTCATTGAAGAATATATTAAACAGGGTAAGCAGGTCTTATACATGTTGCCGGAAATTGCCCTTACCTCACAGGTAATACGCAGACTGCAAAAGCATTTTGGCGGCTATATAGGTATTTATCATTCCAGGTTTTCTCAAAATGAACGGGTTGAAATCTGGACTAAACTTAAAAAAGGAGAATTGCGGGTGATATTGGGCGCAAGGTCATCTGTTTTTTTGCCTTTTCAAAATTTGGGCTTGGTAATTTGTGATGAAGAACATGACAGTTCTTTCAAGCAACAGGAGCCTGCCCCCCGTTACAACGGCAGGGACGCCGCAATTTATTTTGCTTCACTGTTTGGTGCAAAAACACTGTTGGGCAGTGGTACCCCTTCTCTGGAAAGTTATTACAATGCTTCAACGGGCAAATATGGTCTGGCAGAACTGCTGCAACGGTATGGAGACCTTCAATTACCGCCAATTGAATTTGTTGATACCCGAAAGATCAGTCAAAAAGACAAATCGAAGGTGAGTTTGTCTCCTCAACTGGTTGAAGCAGTCAACGAAATAATCGCAAGGGGGAAGCAGGTCATTCTTTTCCAAAACCGCAGGGGCTATGCTCCTTACCAGGTGTGCAGTATCTGCGGCTGGATACCGCAATGTAAATACTGTGATGTATCCCTTACTTACCATAAGCTTAGTAATAAACTGGTTTGTCATTATTGCGGCACCACCTATCCGCCGGTACATAGTTGTGCAGCCTGCGGCAGCGATAAGTTCGTACAGCGGAATTTCGGCACGGAAAAAATAGAAGAGCAGTTACAGGAAACTTTTCCTGATGCTAAAGTAGCCCGAATGGATATAGATACTGTCAAAGGTAAAAATGCCCATGATGTGCTGATTCAGCAGTTTGAACAGAAAAGAATTGATATTTTGGTAGGTACGCAAATGGTGGTGAAGGGGCTGGATTTTGACAATGTAGACCTGGTGGGGATACTGGATGCAGACGGCCTGTTGCATTTCGCCGATTTCCGGGTCAATGAAAGGGCCTTTCAACTGATGGAACAGGTGAGCGGCCGTGCCGGCAGAAAAGAGGAGACGGGTAAAGTGCTGGTGCAAACATCTCAGCCGCATCATCCGTTATTGCAAATAGTGCAGCAGCATGATTATAAAGCCATGTTTAACGAAGAATTGAAAAAGCGAAAGGAATTTGCCTATCCGCCTTTTTCCCGTATCATTCACCTTACGTTTAAGCATAAATTCAAGGAAGTTGTTGAGAGGGCAGCTGTTGATTATACCAGCACATTAAAGAATAAGTATGGTCATTATATGGTTGGCCCTGCAGAACCTGTCATTGGCCGCATACGCAACCAATATTTAATGGAACTGTTGATAAAGCTTCCCCGCGACAGCCATACAATTATTCAGTGTAAAAAGGACCTGCTGGAACAAATTGCCATACTTCACCAGGATAAGCGATACAGAAGTGTGACGGTGGTAGCGGATGTGGATGCGGTGTAGCTTATTTATGCTATGCGAAACTTTTAGTTTTGTAGCCATATTTCATCGCCGTTGGCGATGATCAGAAAGTACCTCAGGCAATATAATCGGACATTTAGGCTGCAGGCCTTGAAAAGTATTGTGAAGTCTTAAACAGCCAGGGCTTTTATTTCTTTGAAGTTATAAATATATGTTCCGGCACTCTTCTTCTTTGAAGAATTGAACATGGCTTTTGCAACCATTGCCGCTTGTACCGGTTTGTATTTTGGAGGGGTTAAAAATGAAACCACCGGCATCACCCATTGTGCAATCTTTTCGCCAAACCTGGATTCATTCCTGTTGCCTAATAATAGCGAAGGCTGCATGATATGTACATTTTTAAGGCCAACAGCTTTTACAGCGTCTTCAATTTCTCCTTTAAGTTTCAGGTAAAAATTATTGCTTTTGCTGTTAGCCCCAACAGATGATACAAATACAAAGGTCTCGCAGGCATTTAGTTTACAGAACCGGGCGGCATTTACCGTTATGTCAAAGTCTATTTTTCGGTAGGCATCCATGTCACCTTTTACCTTCTTTTGAGTAGTGCCGATGCTGCAAAATACTACGTCGCTGTCTTCCATTGCCAGCCGGAAACTTTCCCTATCGGAAAAGTCAACCAGTTTCTTTTCCAGTTTGGGGTGGTTTAATTCAACAGGCCGGCGGATCAGTATTCTTACAGCATTAAAATATTCATCATTCAGTAAAAAATCCAGCAAGTGGCTGCCGATAAGTCCCGTTGCACCAATAAGTGTTGCTCTCATAAAGAATCCCGAATTTTGCAATATGCAAATTCAGGAAAATATTTCACTCCGGCGATATAATACTTTCGGAATTGATGTGAGAGCCAGATACTTCTCAACATTTAAAAACAGCGATGAATTAGAAGAACTCATAACTAATGACTCACGGCTACCAGCACTAATTCTCGGTGGCGGCAGTAATATATTATTTACTAAACATTATGACGGGCTGGTTTTGAAAAACGAAATAAAAGGAATTGCCGAATTGCACGAGGATAGTGAATATGTGTATGTAAAAGCCGGGGCAGGGGAGAACTGGCACCAGTTTGTACTTTATTGTATCCAACGAAACTGGTCGGGTATCGAAAATCTTTCGCTTATTCCCGGAAATGTCGGGGCATCTCCCATGCAAAATATCGGGGCTTATGGAGTGGAAGTTGATGACGTTTTCTGGGATTTGGAAGCCTATCATTTACAGGATAAAAAAAATGTAACATTCACACGGTCTGATTGCGAATTTGGCTATCGTGAAAGTGTATTCAAGAAAAAATATAAAGAACAGTTTGCCATATTAAATGTCACTTTTCAGTTGAGAAAGAGGCCCAGGTTCAATACCAGTTATGGCGCCATTGAACAGGAACTGGAAAAAATGGGTGTGAAAGAACTTTCTATCAAAGCCATTTCGGATGCGGTGATCAGCATCCGTTCTTCTAAATTGCC
>DASUDW010000380.1:0-11581 GCA_036275415.1 Chitinophagaceae bacterium
CTTCAAATTTTTATTAACTGGAAACTTAACCATTCCTTTTATAACCGTACTATGTTGCAGTCAACAGGCCATCCTGTTTATTATCACAAATCGATCAGAAAAAAGGCTCAAATTCATCGTGTAGCAAACAAGTCATTACCCGGCTCTGTGCATTTAAACAAAAGCGAAAAAATACAACTGATCAATATTGCGAAGGCAACATTGATTTGTTTACACCGGGAAACAGAACCTTTTACCTATGCAGATCCAGCGGAAATAATTCGTTTTGACCTTGAACGTGGCTTAACTGTGGTATTGTATGGCATGTCAAAAGAAAGAAGACTGTCTATTGAGTCATACATTGGTTATCTGGCGTTCAAAAACAATATACCGGTAGCTTATGGGGGCGGATGGATATTCGGGCATCGTTGCCAATTTGGTATTAACATTTTACCACCCTTCCGTGGCGGAGAATCTGCTTTTTTATTTTACCAATTACTTCGTGTATATAAACAGTATTTTGGCGTAGAGCGATTTGTAGTAAAACCTTATCAGTTTGGAAAAAATAATAAAGAAGCACTTAAGTCAGGAGCCTTTTGGTTTTACTACAAAGGAGGTTTTCGTCCTGTGGATGATGCTGTGAAAAAAAAGGCGTCTGTTGAATGGGAAAAAATAAATAATAGCAGCTCCTACCGCACCCCAATCACCGTACTAAAAAAATTTATTGCCTCAAACCTTCAATTGACATTTAAGGAAAATACTTTCCCGCATTATGATGCTGCTGAATTAAGTAAATACATTACAGCATTTATAAACGATCAGTTTCACGGAAAAAGAGATATCGCCTTAACCCTATGTAGCAGGAAAACAAAAACACAGTTAGGCATACAATCCATAAAGAGCTGGAGCCGTTATGAACAAAAAGCATTTAATGAATGGAGCCTTATAGCGCAGGCATTTCTAAATATTGAAAATTGGTCATCAGGAACCAAAGAAAAATTTATTCAGCTGATAAAAGCAAAAGGGGATGCACCTGAAAAAATTTTTATCCGGCGTTTGCAACAACACAAAGAATTCTGGATTGACACTGAAAAAAAGTTAAGTCACTAACCTCCTGACTATTCAATTGCTGATTTCAATAAATGTGCTGAAACGTCTTTTTTCCTGAAGCCCTACCTTTGCCCCCAATACATCTCCGTATGAAGGAATTATCGCTGGTAATAACTGTAATGAATGAGGAAGAGAATATCAAACCGCTGCTGGAAGCGGTGCGTTCGGCACTTTCAACTATTGACTACGAAGTGATTTTGGTTGACGATGGCTCGACAGACAAAACGAAAGATAAAATCCTGGAATATGCTGATGAAAGAACTGTCCTGGTTGAATTGAGAAAAAATTACGGCCAAAGCACAGCCATGACAGCGGGTATAGATCATTCTTCAGGAAAATATGTGGCGCTTTTAGACGGAGATCTTCAGAATGATCCTACGGACATACCCGGAATGCTCAACTTATTGAAAAAAGAGGACTGGGATGTGGTGGCAGGCAATCGCAAAAACAGGAAAGACGGCTTCATCCTTCGTAAAATACCCAGCAAGATTGCCAATGCTTTAATCCGAAGGATGACCGGGGTCTATATTAAAGATTATGGCTGTACTTTGAAGGTCTTCAAAAGAGAAATTGCGGAAGAGTTGGGCCTTTACGGCGAGTTACATCGTTTCATACCTGTGTTGGCCAAATTGCAGGGCGCAAGGATTACCCAGGTGGATGTAAAACATCATCCCCGGATGCATGGGAAAAGTAAATATGGGCTTAACAGGACCTTCAAAGTAATGAGTGACCTTATACTGATGGTTTTCATGCGGAAATACATGCAAAAACCTATGCACCTTTTCGGGCCTATTGGCTTCTTCAGTTTCGGGCTGGGTGTTATCATTAATATTTATCTGCTGATCTTAAAACTAATGGGAAATGATATTGGTGGCAAACCTTTGCTGATACTGGGTCTTATTTTACTCCTGGGGGGAATACAGTTCATTACCATCGGCATTGTAGCAGATATAAATGTGAGAACGTATTTTGAGTCACAGAATAAGAAGACCTATACGATTAGAAAACTTTACCAGAACAAGGCGGAAGTTCCGCTTAATAAAAATCTTTAGCCATATCTATTGCATCAAGACGGTTTCATTTTCCCTGAACCAGTCATAGAATTTTTGTAAACCATGCTCCAGTTGAGTGGTGGTCTTATAATGAAGGAGCCTTTGTGCTTTACTGATATCGGCAAAAGTTTTTGGCACATCGCCGGGTTGTTCCGGCTGGTAATCTATTTGAGCTTTTTTGCCGGTAACTTTTTCAATCATTTGAACCAAATCTGCCAATGAAACCGCATAATTATTCCCCAGGTTGATTATTTCAAAATCACTCTTATCATACTTCATGGCAGCTATTACACCCTGCAATATATCATCCACATATGTATAATCCCTGCTGGTGCTTCCATTGCCATACATGGTAAGCTTCTCCCCTTTTAAAATTGCCCTGATAAATTTATGAATGGCCAAATCCGGACGCTGGCCCGGCCCGTAAACGGTAAAGAACCGCAGAGCAATAAACCGGATACCAAATAATTTGCTGTATACATGCCCAAGCATTTCACCTGCCTGCTTGGTCATTGCATAGGTACTGATGGGCATCAATTGCTCCTCTTCCTTCCACGGAAAATGATCGTTGATGCCATATACACTGCTGCTGGATGCAAATACAATCTGCCTGATTTTCTGTGCCCTTGTAAACTCCAGCAGGTTTTGTAATCCGATGATATTTGATTGCTGATAGGCCATCGGGTTTTCAATGCTTGGCCTAACACCGGCTTTTGCGGCCATATGGACAATGATATCAACCGGCTGATCGATCATTTCGGCCAGTTCTGCGGGCCGGGTGATTGAAAGGTCAGCCAATATAAACCGAAATGCAGGATTCAATTTGAAATCACGGATATTCAACTGCTTTATATCCGCTGAATAAAATGCGTCAAAATTGTCAATACAAGTGATATAGATGCCGGGAAATTCTGCAAACAATTTCCTGATAAGGTTGCTGCCAATGAATCCTGCCCCGCCTGTTACGACAACATGCATAGGAATAATATTTAAAAGCAAAATCCTGCCATAAAGCAGGATTTTGAAATGTCGGGAGGACAGGATTCGAACCTGCGACCCCCTGGTCCCAAACCAGGTATTCTACCGGGCTGAACTACCTCCCGAGCCATGCCATTTTTTCAAATGGAGTGCAAATATAAAGGTTCTGCCTTTACCAATCTGTTTTTTATCAGTCTGACACAAAAAAGCCGGTAACTACATTGCGGTTACCGGCCTTTGGCTTTATAATTACTTTTTTAACGGGGCAAACTCAATGGTGTTGTGGTAGAGAAATACATGAGTTTATCCATTTGCTTATTTTTCACATCGTCGAGGTAAACTGCAAATACAACTATTATTTTTTTCCCATAGGTATCAGGAATCTGGTTGTAAGGGATAAAAAGTTCAAGGTTCTTTTTGGCTCCCTTGTTATAACTCACTTTTGAATTAGGCAGTACATTGATCTTTTGGTAAACTGCAGCTGCACCTCCCCAGTTATAATATGGGCTGCTGGTTGGGATATAATAACCATCTTCCGTGGCCAGCCTGGCTACGAAGTATACCTCACCTGTTTTTGAATTGGATTTCAGGTCAAAAGCAGGTGAAATGACCAGGCCTCTCCTGTTAGCATCGCTTAGTACATTTATCTTACCCACATTGCTGATATCAACTTTGGGTACTTCCAGGTCTGATACCTTTTTGCCTTTAGGATATAAAGCGGCAATCAAAGTTTTATCCCCGGCCGACAACTCATAGTTATCTTTTTGAGAGTAACCGTCAATGGTCTGCCATGCAGCGATGGAATAGTGCATAATGGACTTGGGATCATAGTTTGTACCGTTGGTATAGAACTGGTTACTTACTTCAAACACATTGAAATCTACTTTTTCACGGTCCCAGCCCTGTGTTTGCCAATAATAGTTATAAACAGAGTCCGTTTTTTTCCATTTTATAGCACCAGGATAACTCTGCTCATGCAAGAGACCAAGGGAATGGCCAAACTCATGCATTACCACCCTTCGAAGCTCTGCTTCATTCCAGTGATTGGGATCTGCTTTCATTTCTGTAATCAGGTGAGTCAGATTATAAGGCGGGTTGATCTTTTTGGCCTTTAGTCTCTCCACATAATAATCCGCATCTGCCCAGAATAAGGTGTCAAAATTCATCGTCTGTTCGTTCTGGCGACGGAACTTGGCTTCGGTTCCAACAGCTGAATTGTGCCCATATCCTTTACCGAGTTTTACCCTGATATTGCTGAATGAAGCCGTATCCGGCACAAATTTGAAAGTTACATTAGCATATTTCGACCACTCTTTTGCATACTGCATTACTTTATCCCGTAAAACTTTACTGCCGCCCGGCATAAACTTAACCACCAGTGCGGAACCATTATCCCATAAATGATAGTTATCACTAACACCACGGCTGCCTAATGAATCTTTTTCTTTCAGCATAAGCTGGCCTACAGGTGTACTGCAACTACCCCTCTGAAAAAACTGGGCATTTGCACTAACGCCGGTTACAAGCAGGGCCATTCCAAAAATGAGTACCTTTTTCATATTACTTGATTTATTTGAACCCGAATTTATAATTGATCGGTTATTTGCTAATACCCATAAAACGGTATATTGTCATTAAGGGTGTTAAAACAAATATTTTTTGTCAATAAAAAAGCCAGTCTGGGCAAAAAAGCTTCGGCTGGCTGCAGCGGAGAGGGAGGGATTCGAACCCTCGGTACAGGTTTAAGCCCGTACAACGGTTTAGCAAACCGGCCCTTTCGGCCACTCAGGCACCTCTCCGTTTGGGGGAGGCAAAAATAAAGATTAATACCCTCAAATCCCAAAAAAACAAGTCCCAAATTCCGGCTTAATTCCGTCATTTGGGACTTGAAATCTTCAAATACATTATTTACATGGCTGCCAGCTGCACTTTCTGTTGCAATTCCAATACATTCTCTCTGAAAACTCCATCTGTATCCATCAGATCCTTTACGGTCTGACAAGAATGGATCACTGTAGTATGATCCCTGCCACCAAAATGTTCCCCGATAGTTTTTAAAGAGTTTTTGGTAAAGGCTTTGGCCAGGTACATGGTTATCTGGCGAGCCTGAACAATTTCCCTTTTACGGGTTTTCTGCAATAGTTTATCGTAAGGAACATCAAAGTATTCACAGACCATTTTTTGAATGGTTTCGATAGTGATTTCCTTACTGGATGATTTGACAAAATTGCGCAACACTTTTTTAGCTAAATCGAGGTCTATTTCCCTACGGTTGAGCGAAGATTGTGCCAACAATGAGATCAAAGCTCCTTCCAGCTCCCTTACATTGTTGCTGATATTATAAGCAATGTATTTAACCACCTCTTTTGGCATTTCGAGGCCGTCATTTTTCATTTTCTTCTCCAGTATCTCAATTCGGGTTTCATATTCTGGTACCTGCAGATCGGCACTGAGCCCCCAGCGGAAACGGCTGAGCAACCTTTCCTGCACCCCTTCAAGGTCTTTGGGAGACTTATCTGAAGTAAGGATCAGTTGTTTATGTGACTGATGCAAATGGTTGAAAATGGCAAAGAAGGCATCCTGTGATTTTTCAGCCTTGGCAAAGAATTGAACATCATCAATGATCAAAACATCTATCAGCTGATAAAAATGTATAAAATCATTGATGGCATTATTGCGGCTGTGGTCCATGAACTGGTTGATGAACTTTTCAGAACTCACATACAGCACCACTTTATTGGGATGCAGCCTTTTTACTTCATTACCGATGGCCTGCGCCAGGTGTGTTTTGCCCAAACCAACACCACCATAAATCACCAGTGGGTTAAAGGAATTGGCGCCAGGCTTTTCAGCCACCGTTTTACCGGCACGGCGGGCTACCCGGTTACAATCACCTTCTATAAAAGATTCAAATGTGTAAATATGGTTAAGCTGGGGGTCAATCTGCATTTTTTTGAGCCCCGGTATAACGAAGGGATTCTTTACAGGATTATTTATGACTAAAGGAAAATCCATTTCGTTATTGGAATAAGTTTTAAAACCCTGACCGCTTACATCCATGGTAACAGGTTTGTTCTTACTGTTGCCGCTATCGACCATGATACGGTATTCAAGCCTTGCTTCTTTACCCAATTCCCGTTTCAGTGTCTTTGCTAATAAATTTACGTAATGTTCTTCGAGGTATTCAAAAAAGAATTGACTGGGAACCTGGATGACGAGTACATTATTTTTTAGAGATACCGGTTTGATGGGCTCGAACCAGGTTTTGTAATGCTGCCATTCAACAATGTCTTTGATGATCTTTAAGCAATTGGTCCAGACCTTTTCAGCATTTTTCTCCATCAGATTAGTAAGCAGTTTATATCGGGTTAACTATAGTTGTTCTTCTCAAAATGTCCAAAAAAAATCTTCACACTATGTCAATAAAAAAAGTTGGACAGGACAGCGAATATCACCATTTCTTTTTTAAAAAAAAATTTTATCCGCCTGATTTTTGTGAAACAGGCAGGTTATGATTTTTTGCCAGTTTTTTGCCCGAAAATTTGGAAAATTCGAAATCAAGTCTACCAAGAACAATCCCCGCCCAACCTACCTGGTTTACGATAACATCATCTCCTTTTTTATTAATATATTTTACCGGATTATCCAGGAAAGTATGGGTATGCCCCCCAATGATGAGGTCAATATTTTCCGTCTCTTTTGCTAATATTTCGTCACTTACCTTGTTGTCCTTATACTGGTTTCCCAGGTGAGATAAACAAATGATCATATCACAATCTTCCCGATGTTTCAGCCAATCAGCCGTTTCATTGGCCTTTTGCACCGGGTCAAGATATTTTGTAGCGCCAAACAAATTATCCGGTATTAATCCTTTGCCTTCGATACTTACCCCAAAAACACCGACTTTCAGTTTGCCTTTCTTAAAGACTTTATATGGCTTTGTTTTAAACTCCATGGGTGTACCGGTAAAATCATAATTACACACCAGCATGGGAAACTTTGCATGACTTGTCAATTGAGTGGCCAGGTTCTCCATACCGGCATCAAAATCATGGTTGCCAATTGTACAGGCATCATATTGCATAGCAGACATGGCTTTGATTTCCGGTTCGCCTTTATATATATTAAAATAAGGAGTGCCCTGAAAAATATCACCAGCATCAAGCAGCAACACATTTTCTTCTTCACTGCGAATCCTGTTAATCAGCTGCATTCTACCGGCTATGCCCCCCAGCCCCTGGTTGCGGCCCCCGTCCATCGGAAAAGGCTCCAGCCTGCTATGGGTATCATTGGTGTGAAGGATAGTGAGCTTTAACGGACTAAATAAATCAGCAGCCTGTGCCAATGATGGTCCGGCCATGATAGCCCCTGCTGAAAGAGCTGCCTGCTTGATGAATTTTTTTCTACTGAGCATTAGTCACCCTGTTTTCAATGTTAGCGGTTATATTTTTTCCCTGGCTTTTCAGTTTTTTGATGTAATCAAAAATGGCATCCCTCATCAGGTAACCATTTGTAACCTGCGGAATTGACTTCAGCATATCGGCATTATCACCGCCGTTTGCTATAAAATCGGAATTTACTATAGTATAGGTAGCTGTTGCGTCAAGGGGTTTGCCACCAATCATTACATTGACGGCTTTTTTATCCCGTATCTGCATAGTCATACCCGCCACAGGCCATCCTCCTTTTGCTGCGATAAGATCCAGGAACTGCTGAAGTACATTACCTTTTAATTTTTGAAGAATTAAAAGATTGTCAAAGGGCATCAGTTCAAATATTTTTCCATTGGTCACATTTCCTGCTGGCAATTGCGTAAGCCGGATGCCACCGAAATTGATCAAAGCAATATCAGCTTTTGTATTATACTTTTCCTGCGCCATCGTTAAAAAAGCATCTGCCAGGAAATTCCCCAAAGTACCTTCCGGTTGCTTTTTTTCCAGGCTGATGTCTGCCACCCCCACCACTTCATTCATGGTTTTATTTACATTATCGCTATAAGGTTTTAACATCGATAATGCGTTACCATCCCTTGTAATGGTATCAGTGATCCTGTAAGATTTGTATTGTAACGACTGGCTTTGATAAACAGTATTGCAGGAAATACCTGCAAATAAAAACAGGCAGGTAAATGCCAAAAAAGGGATCTTTCTCATAAACTGTGGTCTGCTTTGAAGGTATATCTTTTTACAAAAGGAACAAAGAAATGAACTCAATTTGAAGCCAAAATTTCTTTGCATCTTTGTTTTCAAAAATATTTCAGGATAAATACCTGACGCATGCAAAAAAAACTTACATTAAAGCTGCTACCCTCTGAAGCAGCAGACGAAACCATTATAAAGAAATACGTTTCGCAGGCTGAAGGTACACCCGTTGAAAATGTATCAGGAATCATTATACTAAAAAAATCCATTGATGCAAGAAGCAGGCAGGTATGGATAAATTTAACCCTGAATGCCTTCATAGATGAACCTTTTCAAAAAAGGGAGATACTTCAGTTTAACTTCAGGGATGTTCACCATACTGATAAAAAAGTGGTAATCATCGGTGCCGGCCCGGCCGGACTTTTTGCTGCCTTACAATTAATAGAAAAAGGAATAAAACCCATTATACTGGAAAGAGGTAAAGATGTAAGGTCAAGAAGAAGAGACCTGGCCATTTTGAATAAAGAAGGAGAAGTAAATCCTGAAAGTAATTACTGTTTTGGAGAAGGAGGCGCCGGAACATACAGTGACGGAAAACTATATACCCGCAGCAATAAAAGAGGGGATATTGATCGCATCTTAAATCTTTTCGTTGAATTCGGAGCAGACGAAAAGATTTTATACGAATCCCATCCGCATATTGGCACCAATAAACTTCCCCACATCATAACAGCCATGCGGTTGAAGATAACAGCATGCGGAGGTAAATTCCTGTTTGAAAAAAAGGTTACTGATCTCCTCATTGACCAAGGAAAAATAAAGAGTGTAAGAACGGCAGATGGTAATTTGTTCGAAGCAGATGCGTTTATTCTGGCAACCGGTCACTCTGCCCGGGATATATTTGAATTATTACACCATAAAAAAATCCTGATCGAATCAAAGCCATTTGCACTGGGTGTAAGGATTGAGCATCCGCAGTCACTAATCGATAATGCACAATATCATTGTGCCGTAAGAAGTGAATACCTGCCACCCGCAGCTTATTCCTGGGTACAGCAGGTAGAAGGAAAGGGTGTTTTTTCATTTTGCATGTGCCCGGGTGGCATAATAGCACCTGCCGCTACCTCTCCTGGAGAGCTGGTGGTGAATGGCTGGAGCCCTTCTAAAAGAAACAACCCTTTTGCCAACAGCGGTATTGTGGTATCAGTAGAAGGAAAAGACATAAAGCCTTTTGAAAAATATGGCCCTCTGGCAGCTATGTATTTTCAACAATCAGTTGAGAAAGCAGCATTTGAAATGGGTGGCGGAAAATTTGTGGCCCCTGCTCAACGACTTGCTGATTTTACAGATAATAAAATATCCGGATCATTGCCCGATTGTTCTTACTTACCGGGAATTAGATCAGCGGCATTAAAAGAAGTGTTGCCGGCATTTATTCACCAGCGGCTGCAAAGAGGATTTATAGAATTTGGTAAAAAGATGAAAGGCTACCTGACCAATGAAGCTGTTGTTGTAGCTACGGAATCCAGGACATCATCTCCGGTAAAGATTCCAAGGGAAACTTTAACGCTTACCCACCCTCAGTTAAACAACCTTTTTCCCTGCGGTGAAGGTGCAGGATATGCCGGTGGCATAGTAAGTGCTGCCATGGATGGAGAAAGAATCGCAATGATGATCTGGAATCAATTACAATGAAAAAAGCTTAAACGGCTATTAATTGTGTTGTGTTGTTAGCAGCAGTAAGAGAACTGTATTCTGCCATGATATAAAGATTTCCTTTTTCTCCGGGTACTTTTATACTTTTTAGTATCCCTTTTTTAACGAGGTTCATTAAAGCAACAGAAAGTCCGGTTATATACAGCCTTCTTTTATCAGGATTTTCCAATTCCTGCGGGTCAACTTCAAATATCTGTTCCAGTATTTGAGTGGTTTTTAATGGATGATGACAAGTTTTAAAGATAAACAAGACTTCTTTTGTCCAGTTTAAACGTCGCCCGGGCTTTTCCGTAATAGCAGTCAGTGCCGTATCAATTTTTTCCATTTCTGACATACACCGGGCAGCCAACCGCTGTAATTCCTCCCGCCTTTTTTTAAGGGTATCTATAACACTTGAATTATTTGTCAGGGCCTGTAATGGTAAGCTGGAAGAAGAGATCATGGTCTTTCTTATTTGGCTGAATATTGGATTATTAACAATATTAATAACGGTCTTGACTATTTAATATTGTATAAATAACCAATTTTTTTTGAAATCTTTCTCCCGAAATCAGTTAATAACAGGGCTCAGGTATACAATAAAAGAGGGTTATAAAATCATTTTCTGCAATTGCTCGGCCAGTTCTTTTTCTGAACGTTTCCATCGCCATTCACATTCTTTCAGGTGCAGGTAAAAATGACGGCTGATCCCGTTGAACTTATACAAACGACGACAGCAAAAACTCCAAAATGATTCAATTGTAAATGAATTACCGGAAAGGCCGGATTGACTATCCTTGTTGTAGCTGAGAAAAGCAAGTCGGGGAAACATTCCATACAACAAGGCATCGTAATTATAACGAAACCCTTTCCCCACATGTATTTCAGCTGATTTCTTATCTCTAATAACAGCCAGCATTTGCGTAATTATTATAGGATGTATTACATCTGCAAAAACATGACCATTTTGCTCAAAAAGGCCATAAACCGGGTACTGACCGAGTTTTTTAAAATCAATCTTACCCTTATTGAGTCCGGCAGTTTGTACCACACTTAGTGTTGGTTCCGGAGACCCTTTTTTATCCAGTTCAGACTGCAATATGGATTCCTGGTGCAATGCTATCAGCCTTCTGAAATGATTATAATAGGAGTTTATGGTGTTTCTGTTCAACCCGATGAGAATGGCTGCTTTACTGGCTTCAATATCCACACAAAAGTGGAGTATTATTTTTTTAAGCCAATAATCAGAAATTTTTTTTCTCATCTACTTGTATTTCAATAATATATAAAAATTAATAACAAGTAATAAAATAAATATATAATCTTGACCGTTAACATAATGAAATAAGGCTTTGTACTTAGTTATAACCGGTAAAATGAGCACAAGTTATTAAAAGGCAAGCCTTATGTAGAATCGGCTGACTTTAAAAAGCCTGTTGATTTTGACCCGATCCTGTGAAAGCGTAAAATCCAAATTCTGATGAAACCTTTTTACCAGTACCCATTGGCAGGGCTGCTTTGCTGTCTCTGCTTCTTTGCCCCTGCGCAATCCAACACCTCTTTTCCTGCCGGGTCCTTCATCGTTGATATGGGTATTACACCACAAACCAATGCCAATGCCCTTAA
>DASUDW010000381.1:0-2320 GCA_036275415.1 Chitinophagaceae bacterium
TGACAAGAACGGCTATGTGGATGATATCTACGGCTGGAACTTCCTCGGCGGCCGTGACGGTAACAATGTGGAAGCCGATTCTTATGAAGCAGCAAGGGTCTATCACCAGTTCAAATCCAAATACAGCGGTAAAGAAATAGACAAAGCTGCCCTGAGCAAAGATGACCTGTTCGAATATGAAATGTGGAAACGTTCGGAAGCAGAAGTGGCTGGCGGCGATTCCAAAACCAGTGCACTGGAACTGATCTTCATGAAAAGGGCATACACCAATTGCCTGAAGGCTGACAGTATACTTCGCAAAGCCATGGGCAAAGACGTGTATACCGGTCAAGAACTGGGTGATTATAGCCCCACCGATGCCGATGTTAAAAAAGCAAAGACCACTCTATATGGCCTGATGTCGGGCAATGATGCACTGGAAACAACCAATAAGGATTTCCTCGAAGGCTTCGGCGATTATGTGTCCGGTGAAGAGAAAAAAGCAGAAGCCGCTGATACCCCTCCCACCCCTTACCGGGCGGATGTGGTGAAAGATAATTACAGTGATTTCAACGATAAATTTTACGGCAACAACAATGTAATGGTGAGCAATAAATCCGCTTTACACGGTACCCATGTGTCCGGCATCATTGCCGCCGTTCGCAAAAACGGGGTAGGCATGGACGGTGTAGCGGATAATGTAAAGATCATGACCCTGCGGGCCGTACCGGACGGGGATGAACATGATAAAGATATTGCCCTCGCCATCCGCTATGCGGTGGATAACGGCGCCAAAGTGATCAACATGAGTTTTGGCAAAGGTTTCTCCCCCGAAAAGAAATGGGTGGACGAGGCCGTGAAGTATGCCGAAAGCAAAGGGGTTTTACTGGTGCATGCAGCCGGCAACGATGCTAAAAACCTGGATACTACTTTCAATTATCCCACGCCGCAGTTACTCGATGGCACAAGGCCTTCCAACTGGATAACGGTGGGTGCCAGCGGCGATCCCAAGGCCGGTGGTCTCACCGCCAGCTTCTCCAACTATGGTAAAAATGAAGTGGATGTATTTGCGCCGGGTGTAAAAATTTATTCCACTGTGCCCGGGGGCAATACCTACCAGAACCTGCAGGGTACCAGTATGGCTTCACCGGTGGTAGCGGGACTGGCCGCTTTCATCTTACAGTATTATCCCAACCTTACACCGGCACAGGTGAAAATGGTCATAGAAAAATCGGCCCAGGGCCCCGGCACCAAAGTAAAAAACCCGGGCAATGATGAACTGGTGGACCTGAAAGAACTGAGCCGCTCCGGTGGTATCATCAATGCTTTTGAAGCGATCAAACTGGCAGCTACGGTTAAGCCTGCCGCCAAACCGGTCGTTAAACCGGCTACCAAAGTGGTGCCTAAAAAGAGAAATTAAGAACCAATAGTTCATTAAAAATATGAATGCCGGATGCCTGAAAAGCAACCGGCATTTTTGTTTAAAGCGCTTAAACATGAATTAAGCATCATTCTTGTGCCCTAAAATAGTACAAAACAATGAAGCCCTTTCACCGGGGTTTCCATTTGGCAGAGGGCCTTTAATGAACGTAGGTTATTCATTCCCGTAATGATTGTAAATAACAATTCATTGTTAAAAAGGAAATTTCCAGCGCCTTGTTCCGCCCGGATTTATTGCAACAGCTGCTATAATAACTTCCGGGCGGAACACAGCGCCTTTCGTTGTTTCGTATATCACGCAGCAGCCATCCCGATTTTCTGCTTACCATTCTTTGAAAGAATCAGCATTAACCGAAAATTCCATGTGCGCAGGCCTGAAAAAAAGGCGGAGCATTCTTTTTTTCTTGCCTTTTTTGTTACTTTTTTGGGTAAGAAAAAAAGTAAAATAGAACAGGAACTGTTTTGTCTATTATACATCATGTAAAAATTATTTTCCTTATCAACAATGCAGGAATCATGATTGACGTATTGACGGTAAAGTTGTTGGCAGTTCAACAACAAGCCCGGTTTCACCAGAAAACTATTGATGGAATTACGAAATAGTAAATCAAGAAAATCCCCGGAACATTTCTTATATCCCATCAAAATAAAAGCAGTACTTTAGTCATGCCCATTACGCTATTAAAAATTCATTATGAAACATTTGAAGCCGGTTAGCCTCCTTTTCAGTTTTTTAGTTACGCTCAGCAGTTGCCTTAACAATGATGCAGCGGAAACAAAGACCCCGAAGGCCAAATCACCTTTTGCCACTCCCCCGCCGGCGGCGGCCCCTGTTGCCACACCGGTAACCAGCACCCCTGTTTCACCAACAGTACCTGCCACCACTACCCCTGGTAATACA
>DASUDW010000382.1:0-41726 GCA_036275415.1 Chitinophagaceae bacterium
GATGTAGCCATTATCTGTACCGGGTGCTGCCGTTACTGAATACATTTTAGCAGTTCCGCTGATACCTGTAAAAGAAAATGTCTGAGAAGTACATGCACCTTGCAAGTTGTTTGCTGTTAAAGGGGGCAGATTACTAATCTCTGCATCCAAAATATTTGAATTGGAAGAACCAACTAAACCCTGCTCAAAAACACCATTTTTATAAAGAAGAATAGTATTCTTTGCATCAAGAGAGTTAACATCTTCAATTAAGTTAGTCATTGGTGCTGTAAAAGTTACTATTTTCCATTGCCCAGGAACATTTGCATCATATTGCCACTTGGTCAATGAAGCACCTGCAGGAAGATTATTCCAGTCTAAATTGGCTACTACTCCAGTTTGATTTTGTGTATTAAACGGACTGGCTGCTGCCGCTACATAATAACTTGCAGCCCCTCCACCAGGTGCTATGTTGGAAGGAGGAAAATCAAGCACATAAAAACCTCTTGTTGTAGCATTGTCTCTCCAATAAGTTAGAGCTGAATAACAGTCAAGGTTGATAAAAATGTTTGTTTTGGCATTGTTGTAGATCTCAATGAATTCTGCCTGGCCATTTCCCGGCCTGGCATACACTTCATTGAAAGCAAATTGTGCTTTTCCGGCCAGGAAAGAAGCACAGATCATCAGTGTGAGTAATAATTTTTTCATGTCTCAAGGTTTTATTTGTTAACGAATTTTTGAACACAGGTCAAAGGTTTAACTTTCACAGTGCCCGAGGTTTATGATGAGTTATTTCATCCGTTTCAAGCGGTGATCACAGTAATTGGTACTGGCAATTCAGAAAGGATGGACTTTGACTAAAGTCTTCAAATAGGGGGATTGTTTCCGGGTTTCTTCAGACAGGAAAAAAGATTTTGTGCAGGTATTTATACCCGGCTTATAATCAGATGTACTTAACCTGGAATTTCGAAGTAATGTTGGATTTGCTCAAGGTTTCAACAGAGGAAAAGGAGAAAGTATTTCAGGAATACGGGTGCAAACTAAAAACTATATCCGGCATTTGCAAGCTTTTTGTAGTATTTTTTCTACAGAAAAATAAAAGGGGCCCCGATAAAGCTATCGGGACCCCCTTTTTCGTTAATTAAAACCTTGAGCAATTAACGCTTGTTTACCACGATCTTCTGCACTAACTGTTCGCCGGTGGCAGGCACAAGAACCCTTAAAGTATACATACCCGGCATCAGGTTATCTATCGTAATAGTATTAGTAGACGCTGTATTGATTTGCTGAATGATCCGGCCGCTCATATCCACCACCGCTATATTGCGGATAACAGCTGCATCTTCAAACACCACATTCACACGGCCATTGCTCGTCGGGTTAGGGTAAACCGTAACCTTTCCAGACTGATCCAGGCCCCTGACAGATCGTATTTCCGTGTATTTTGACTTGTTATCAAAATCTACCTGTTTAATACGGTATTGGGTGATTCCTTTGGCATTGTTTACATCATTATAGGCATACGCCAGCAGTTCGTTACTGTTTCCGCCGGTGGCCTGTGATGGAACAAAGGCAATTTGTTCCCAGGCGCCATTCAGGTTGCGTTCTACGGCAAAACCGCTGTTATTGATCTCAGTGGATGTTTCCCACTTAAGTACCACCGTTGATTGATGGCGGGTGGCAGTAAAGGATTTGAAATCGACCGGAAGTGTGGCACAGGCATTATTTGCTTCATACAACACAATATTGGAGTAGACGGTAGGTGCCGTTATCAGGTACCACAAAGACCTGTCTTTATAGGCTGCCCCTGCATAGGGTGAATTTGGATTGTCATATGACTGATAACCTGCGGAGTAAGGATTGCCCGCTGATATAGAGAAGGGGCCTTTATCATTTACTACAAGAAAATCCAGAGCAGGATTAAATACGCCATCCCCATCGTCTACATAGACATCATAATAAACATTAAATGCAGTTGTCTGTGTCGTACTGATATTAATGGTATACATGATAGGGTTGATACATTGCTTGAAACCAGCCACGGTTACATCGTTGATAGTGTATGTCCAGCCAGTCATGGCACAATGTATGGGCGGGTTACCGTTGTTGGCCTGGCTTGACCATGCATCACCGGTAAAAGAAAGTTTTGAAGCACAACCGTTGGGTCCGGCTGGTGTAGGTATCCTTATAATTAAGTTAGAAACCGTATAACGATAGTTACTGCCGGCAAGCTGTCTTGTAACTGTTAATCCGGGATTATTCGCAGTTGTTTTTACAGGCGCATCCGGATCAGGCCCATAAGTGGATTCAAATGTAATAGGGGTAACTTCATTATTGATTACCAGGGTTGCCAACGCATTCTGCAAAATATTCAGATTGTCACCACCCGGGTTATTAAACTCCGGCTGGGTATTTTGTGTGGTGCTATACGCATTATAGCTGGGGTTACTCACCCAGGCATTATAATCAGTTGTCCTCCATAAATGCACAAAAGTGAATTTATTACCGGAGTTAATACTGATTTCAAATGACAGGTTGAAATTGATATCACAGAACCCTGCAACGGGTGTTGTGATCTGGTTAAGTTCTACAGTAGGGCTGATAAAATTACATTGTGCTTTTGTGTCTTTAACACTAAAAAACAACGCAAAACAAAGAACGACAGGTAAAAGCTTTTTCATTTCTCAAGGTTTAATAGTTAATAATGCTGTTACTGAGCTACTTTTTGGCAACTGGCAATTATTTAAAATCATATGCCAATAACCGCAAGGCCATCACAGGAACAGACTCTTGAGATTTTCACAGACAAAAGGATAACGATGTCTTTAATAGGAATGGAAATACGAACTAATCACTAATCTTATTTCAATTAGCAGAAGCCTTAAAACTGACCTGGTATTTCGTGGGAGGATTGGATAAGGTTTACAGAGAAGATCGGTTGATCTGAATCAAATATGAAGCTAAAGTAGCATATGTAATTGGAAAAAGCAAGTATTTGTAGTATAATCTCTACAAATATTTTTCCTTTAACAGTTGCAAAGCCCTTTCAAATGTCTGCTTTTCAGTGAGATCTGTATTGTCCAGGACAATGGCATCTTTGGCCTGTTTTAGGGGGCTTACTTCCCGGTGAGAGTCAATATAATCCCGCATCTCCAGGTTATTTTTTACTTCTTCTATACTAACATTGGGATTCTTATGATACATTTCTTTAAACCGTCGTTCTACCCTTACGGCATTGTCTGCCGTCATAAAAATTTTTAATTCAGCTTTAGGAAAAACAGTGGTGCCGATGTCCCTGCCATCCATTACAATCCCCTTTTTTTCACCCAGGCGCTGTTGCTGGGACACGGCAAACTCCCTTACCTCTTTAATAGCTGCCACATCACTTACCTTTTCGGCAATGATAAGGTCGCGGATCAGGTACTCCACATTTTCTTCATTCAGGTAAATCTCGCTTTTACCGCTTACTTCATTATAGGCAAATTCCAGGCTGATATCTTTTAATGCAGATTTTACCGCCTTCTTATCTCCCAGGTCTACATTGTTTCGCAGAAAATAAAGGGTAATAGCCCTGTACATGGCCCCGCTATCCACATAAATATAACCCAGTTCTTTTGCCAGCCTTTTAGCCAATGTACTCTTGCCGCAACTTGACCAGCCATCTATGGCGATTATGATTTTTTTCTTTTTCATGCCCGGGACAAAAGTACAATTGCCCGGCCAAAGAAATGAAGCTGTATCAAAACGTTTGTTAGGCAAAGCTTTGTCTGAGGCTATCGCTTTAATACCTCCAAAATAAAAAACCCCGGCGCATGGCCGGGGTAACATTAATGTTATTAAATCGCCGATTAAAATATCAGGCCTTTGAAGTTTCCTCTGCCCTGCTCTTGAACGTAAAAGAAAGTTTGCTGTTGTCTGCATCCACATCCGCCAGTAACACATCACCGGCTTTAACATTCATATTCAGTATTTCTTCTGCCAGGGGATCTTCGAGGTATTTCTGAATGGCCCTGTGGAGCGGTCTTGCGCCAAACTGTGAATCATACCCTTTATCCGCCAGGAATGTTTTGGCGCCTTCCGTTAATTCAAGGCTGAAGCCGAGATTAGCAAGGCGCTTCATCACACCCTTCATCAGAATGTCGATAATGTTGAAAATATTCTCTTTTGAAAGACTGTTGAAAATGATTACGTCATCGATCCTGTTCAAAAATTCAGGTGAGAATGTTTTTTTCAACGCTTTTTCAATAACGGCCTTATTAGCTTCATCTTCATTTTCTATCCTCGCAGAAGTTGCAAAACCAACACCTGCTCCGAAATCTTTGAGTTGACGTACACCAATATTGGACGTCATGATGATCAGGGTATTTTTGAAATCAACTTTCCTTCCCAAGCCGTCTGTTAACTGACCGTCATCCAATACCTGCAGCAAAATATTATAAATATCGGGGTGAGCTTTTTCAATTTCATCCAGCAAAATGACACTATACGGCTTGCGGCGTACCCTTTCTGTCAGTTGACCGCCCTCTTCATAACCAACGTACCCGGGAGGCGCACCTATTAGCCGGCTAACCGTGAATTTTTCCATGTATTCACTCATGTCAATACGGACAAGTGCCTCTTCAGAATCGAACATATGACGGGCCAATGCCCTTGCCAACTCTGTTTTGCCCACTCCAGTAGGTCCAAGGAATATAAAAGTGCCAATAGGCTTTTTAGGATCTTTCAAGCCAACCCTGTTACGCTGTATGGATTTCACCACTTTCAAAATAGCTTCATCCTGGCCAATTACCATTCCCTTCATATCGTCAGCCATTTTGCGAAGCTTTTCTGTTTCCGCCTGTACCATTCGCTTAACAGGTATCCCTGTCATCATACTAACCACTTCTGCAATATCCTCCTCGCCAATCGGGTATCTTTTATGTTTACTTTCCTCTTCCCAATCTGCCTTGGCTTTTTCCAGTTCTTCCTGCAAACGTTTTTCCGTATCCCGAAGTGAGGCTGCCTCTTCAAACTTCTGGCTCTTTACCACTTTATTCTTTTCATTCTTCACATCTTCGATCTTCTTTTCCAGGTCCACAATATTCTGAGGAACATTGATATTTTTCAGATGGACCCTTGCACCTACTTCATCCATTACATCTATGGCCTTGTCAGGCAGTAACCTGTCAGTAACATAGCGGTCGCTAAGCTTTACACAGGCATCTATTGCTTCCTGGTCATAATTAACATTGTGATATTCCTCGTATTTAGGCTTGATGTTATTCAAAATCTGGATGGTATCATCAACACTCGGCGGATCTACCATTACTTTCTGAAAACGACGGTCTAAAGCACCATCTTTCTCAATGTACATTCTGTATTCATCCAATGTAGAAGCGCCTATACACTGTAATTCGCCCCGGGCCAATGCCGGTTTAAAGATATTACTGGCATCCAATGAGCCGCTGGCCCCGCCGGCACCCACAATGGTGTGTAACTCATCAATGAAAAGAATGACATCCCGGTTTTTTTCCAGTTCATTCATGATGGCTTTCATCCTTTCTTCAAACTGTCCACGGTATTTGGTACCGGCTACCAATGCAGCCAGGTCCAGAGAAATTACTCTTTTATCAAACAATACCCTGGAAACTTTGCGTTGCACTATTCGCAAGGCAAGGCCTTCTACGATAGCAGTTTTACCCACACCCGGCTCACCAATTAAAATGGGGTTATTTTTCTTGCGGCGGGAAAGGATCTGGGAAACCCTTTCAATTTCTGCCTCCCGGCCAACAATGGGATCCAAAGCACCCATCTCTGCCATTTTGGTAATATCACGGCCGAAATTGTCTAAAACCGGGGTTTTGCTCTTCGTTCCGCCGGCCTGCTTACTGCCGCCTTTGGGTTGGGAGTATTTTTTTTCCTCGTCAAAATCATCTTCATTTTCGTCCTGGAATTCGGCACGGGGGTCGTTTGACTTAACGATGCCCAGCTCCTGCCTGAAAAGATCGTAATCCACGTCAAACTGATTTAAAATTTGTGTTGCAATATTTTCTTTGTTCTTCAAAATGGATAACATGAGGTGCTCTGTTTCTACCGTTGCACTTTTCAGCGCTTTGGCCTCCAGCACAGTTACACGGATCACTTTTTCGGCCTGCTTTGTCAGGGGAAGGCTGTTGATATTGGCTATGTTTTTACCCGTTTTATCCTTTACCGCCAGTTCAATTTCTTTTCTTAATTCATAGAGGTCAACATTAAAGCTTTTCAGGATCTTAATCGCCGTATTATCCCCTTCCCTAATTAATCCAAGCAAGAGATGTTCAGTGCCGATAAAATCATTACCCAGTCTTAACGCCTCTTCCCTGCTGAAGGATATGATTTCTTTAACCTGTGCCGAAAAGTTATTATCCATTTTAAGATAATTAGTTATGATACAATATTAACGAATAAATTTGGTTCTGGTTTTCCCGTATTTATAAACGGACTGTTGATAATTTAAGTTGTCCGTTGCCCGGCATTTTATCACTTTTCCGGGACAATTAATTTGATATAAATCAGGGTTACACCTACCCATTAATTAAACTATTTTACCCAAAATGCAGGTCAAAACAGATACCAAAGAAAGATTTCATGCCATCACTGTACTGGAACCCGTTCTGTCTGCTACAATGACAGATAATATGGCGGATAGTTTTCTGCCATACCTGCAAAATGACGTTAAAAACCTCGTTGTTATCCTGAACCAGACAACCAAAATGGATAAGTCAGCGGCTGAAAAACTGGTTCAGATCCAGCATAAATTCTACGAATGCGGGGCTTCTTTTGTAATCTGCGAACTGCAAAAGCAAGTTGAAGATTTTTTAGACCAGCATGAATTGCTGGAACTGATGAATGTTACACCTACCGAAAGTGAGGCATGGGATATTGTACAAATGGAAGAAATTGAAAGAGACCTGATGGGCGGCGAGTAATGATGCAGCATTGTCAGCTAACCAATAGTCTAAAGATGAATCTATCAACTAACCAAACCTTCAACCTTTCATGTTCGCAGTTACTATATTAGGCAATAATTCGGCAGTACCTGCATTTGACCGTCATCCGACAAGCCAGGTAGTAACCCTTGACGGCAATAATTACCTTGTTGACTGCGGAGAAGGAACCCAGATCCAGCTTATCAACTATAAAATACGCCGCAGTAAAATCTCTCATATTTTCATTTCTCACCTGCATGGCGACCATTATTTTGGTCTCATTGGGCTTATCAATACGCTTAGCCTCCTCAGCCATCAGCAGGAAATGCACTTATTTGGTCCGGCGCCTTTGAAAGAAATAATTGAACTACAGTTAAAAGTAGCTGATACACAATTGTGCTTCCCTTTGCATATCCATACCATTACAGGCAGTTCCACACTAGTTGACAACGATAAATTAACGGTGAATTGTTTTCGCACCAACCACCGGATAGAATGTTACGGTTTTTCCTTTACCCAAAAGAAACAACTGCGTAAACTCATACCCGAAAAAGCGAGGGAACTTGAAATTCCTGCCTCTTTTTATGAGCGATTAACCAACGGAGAAGATTATACCCGAAAAGATGGCGTCACAATTAAAAATGAAGAAGTAACTGAACCCGGCATTCCCGGTAAAAAATATGCCTTTTGTGCAGACACCAAATATGACGAGTCCCTGATTCCTCATATTGAGGGTTTTGACATGATCTATCATGAAACCACTTATCTTGATAACCTTCGTGAAAGGGCCGAAGCAAGGTTTCATTCAACCAGCAAACAAGCAGCACTTATTGCAAAAAAAGCTGGTGTAAAAAAACTGCTCATCGGTCATTTCAGCAGCAAGTATGATACGCTGGAAGAATTTGAAAGTGAGGCCAGGGAAATTTTCCCTGCTACCGAACTTGCCCTTGAGGGAGTAGCCTATGCAGTCTGATCAGCGTAAAATCCAATCATAGAACAGAGGGAATTCCTTTCTCCAGGCAGATTCGTTATGTTTACCATCATCCCTTACCAATGTCTGTAACCTGGCGTGGGAAACAGCGGCCATTCCCCCAAATGCCTTTATCATCAATGGCACCATAGTTTCACTTTCCTTTTTGCCTGCATAAAAAAATAAGTTTCCCCTGACCTTACTTCCTTTTGCCTGTATTTCATCAAAGATCCCGGGTGCCACCCAAAATGCCGGTGAAAAAATACCGGCACCGCCAAAAACCTTTGGATAGCGGAGAATTGCATACATGGATATCAGTCCGCCCATTGAGCTGCCTGCAATAAAAGTATTTTGCCTGTCCGGTAAGGTCCGGTATCGCTTATCTATGTACCTCTTTAATGTTTTGACCATGAAATCCACATATTGCCTGCCCTCCCCCTTGCCAAACTTTTCCATGTCATATGGCGAATATTCGTTCAATCGTTTATCACCGCCATGATCAACAGCAACAACAATGCATTTGGTCGTTTTTACAGAATCTAAGAATTCATCCACCCCCCATTCTCCTGAATAAGCAGTGGTGTCTTCAAATACATTTTGCCCATCGTTCATATAAAGAACCGGGTATCGTTTTTTAGAGGCATTGTAATCATCCGGAAGATAAATCCAAATTCTCCTTGTTCTTTTTAACTGAGGAATATAAAAGGGAGCAGCTATAATCTTAACATGAGAGCTGGCGGTACTCTTCCGGCCATTTAATGAAAACTTATCCTGCCAGCCTTCTACATCAATAAAGATTACAGTGTCACTACCTAATTTTAACTGCCTGTTTCCTATACTTGCCCCGTTCCCGGTACATTCTACTTTATCCCAACCACCTCTTGTTATTTTATATTCATATAAACCGGGGGGCATTTTTTGGCTATAGCTATAAATGCCCTGCTTATTCAAAATAAACCGGGATTCATGACCTTTAGGATTCCAACCATTGAAATTCCCTGCTATATAAAAGCTATCAAAATTTTGAACCTGCGGAAATGTTCTGAGTTTAAATTCAACCTGATGTTGTGCAAAAAGTAACTGCACCGGAAAAAGCAACACACATATTACCAGGAAGCGTACCATACCCAATTATGATTTCTCTGCATCGGCCAGCCTGATCAGTTCTTTAATTTTAGCGAGATGCTTATCACTAACGGAGTAAACGGGAAGGCGAAATGCATTGCTGCAAAGGCCCATCTCAGACAAATAAGCCTTTACCCCTGCCGGGCTTCCCTCTGTGAACATAGAGGTAATTATATCTGTAAGCTTGTAATGCAGCTTTCTTGCTCTGGAAAAATCGCCCTTGAGGCATAACCTCACCATCTCAGAAAATTCAAACGGATATGCATTGGCCACCACAGAAATCACTCCATCTGCTCCCATTGCTATCATGGGTAAGGTTATCGGATCATCTCCGCTGATTACCATAAAATCTTCCGGTTTATACTTCAGCAACTGGTTGAGCTGATCAAAATTGCCACTTGCTTCTTTGGTAGCAAATATGTTCTTACACTCATGAGCCACTTTTAGTTGTGTATCAGCGGTTACATTCATGCCGGTACGTCCGGGCACATTGTACATGATTATTGGCAGAGGAGTTGCTTCGTCTAAGGCTTTATAATGCTGAAAGATCCCTTCCTGATTAGGCTTATTATAATAGGGAGATACGGAAAGTATGGCATCATAGCCGGCAAGGTTAAACTTCCGGAAACCTTCTGTCACCTCATATGTATCATTGCCACCAATGCCGGCCACCAAAGGCACACGGCCCGCAGTTTGTTTGGCCACAAAAGAAAAAACTTCTTGCTTTTCTGCACCATGTACTGTGGCGCTTTCACCGGTGGTACCCAATACAACCAGGTATTCAACTTTTCCCGTAATCCAAAATTCAATTAAACGTTCAAAATTTTCCCAGTCAATTTTTCCATCTGCCTGAAAGGGCGTTACAATGGCAATACCTGTTCCGCTAAATTTTTCTTTTAAAGACATTGGCATGCGATGTTTGTACTTTCAAATAGTTTTATTGAAAAAGTAAAATATTAAAACCACTTATAATCAGGAATTGTGTACTTATACTTCCTCCCAGAATCCCATTTTACCAAACTTCTCAATTCTTGTATTGACCCTTTGTTGAGCCGGCATTTGCTTTAATTCCTGTAACACCGGTTTTATAAAATTCTTCAAAATCTGGGCAGATTCAGCGTAATCCCAATGTGCACCTCCCGGAGGCTCTGGTATGATACCGTCAATCAGGCCAAATCCAAGCATTTTGTCAGCAGTGAGTTTTAATTGCTCTGCGGCCACCTCTTTCTTCTCCCAACTTCTCCATAAAATAGAAGAACAACTTTCAGGACTGATAACAGTATACCAGGTATTTTCCATCATATACACCCTGTCACCAACACCAATACCCAAAGCACCGCCACTGGCTCCCTCCCCTATTATGACGCAAATTACAGGCACTTTAAGCCGGATCATTTCATAAATATTGCGGGCAATGGCTTCCCCCTGCCCTCTTTCTTCCGCTTCCAGACCCGGATAGGCTCCGGGTGTATCAATAAGAGTAATAACCGGCTTGTTAAACTTTTCTGCCAGTTTCATGAGGCGCAAAGCTTTCCTGTAACCCTCAGGATTAGCCATACCGAAGTTGCGGTGCTGGCGCATTTTGGTATTTATCCCTTTTTGCTGACCAATGATCATCACAGTTTCCCCGTCCAGCGAAGCAAATCCCCCTACCATGGCTTTATCATCCTTTACATTGCGATCACCGTATAATTCAACGAAATTATCGGTCATTTTATCAATGTATTTGAGGGTATAAGGCCGGTCGGGATGCCGGCTTAATTGAACTCTTTGCCAGCTTGTGAGGTTATGTGTAATTTCCTTTCTTTTTTCAAGTATGCCATTTTCGAGTTTGCTGATAGAATCAGAAAAATCAATCTTGGTCTTTTCCTGACGATGCTTCATGGTCTGTATTTCATCAATCAGGTCCTTAATAGGCTTTTCAAAGTCTAAAAACTGTCGGTTGGCATCGGTTGGCATAGGCTAATAATGTGGGGGCTAAATTAAGGATTAAATACTTATAAGCCCGAGTGGGCAAAATGTTGAATTACAAGTGGATAAATTAATTAAAAACTTTTGGATTAAAATGATTGCATAGCTATCTTTGCCGTCCTGAAAAAGATACCCCGTAAGGGTTTATTTTAAGGGAACGGATTGGTAGTTCAGTTGGTTAGAATGCCGCCCTGTCACGGCGGAGGTCGCGGGTTCGAGTCCCGTCCAGTCCGCAAATAACTCAGAATTGATCCGAGTCAATTCAACAAGAAACAAAAACTGCCCGGTGAGAGATCTCGGGCATTTTTATTGTCTCTTAGGAAGGTTTTAACAGTTTGAGCCGGCTTTGTACAAAAGAAGATGTCCTTTTTCCCGTTTAATGATGTAAGGTTTTTTATTGGTTAACGCTTAAATAGTAGTAATGAAGAAAAAGTTCAAAAACTTTTATCTGCTGGCATCCTCTGTAGTTATCAGTATCCTGCACCTGCCCTTTGCATTTGCAAAATCTGCCAGCGGTTCCAAACTGTTTTTTACTCCCCCTTCTGATTCAGCAGCTAAAAAATCGGCGGACTCGTTAAGTTTTATCCCTGTTGTTAGATCGGCTTACGACAGCCTTCACCTGAATATGAAGGGATTAAGCCTCCAGGCATATGAATATGCTAAAAAGGGATTAGACAAATTAATAGAAGAAGGCCGATTGGTAAACGACTCAATAATTTCTATTATTGACTTTAGCCTGCCAAGCAACAAAAAGAGATTGTTTATTATTGACCTGAAAAATTATAAAGTTCTTTATAATACACTGGTAGCACATGGCCAGAATACGGGTACAGAATGGGCCACTTCATTTTCAAACCTGAATTCATCTCATAAAAGCAGTCCCGGTTTTTATGTGACCCGTGAAACCTACCAGGGTAAACATGGACTTTCACTGCGCTTACAAGGTTTGGAAAACGGTATAAATGACCGTGCCTACGAAAGGGGAATAGTTGTACACGGAGCCAATTATGTATCTGAAAACATTGCCAGTTCCAGAGGTTATATTGGCAGAAGCCATGGTTGTCCTGCTGTGCCTGACCAGTTGTCAACCCCGATCATCAATACAATTAAAGACGGCACCTGCCTTTTCATTTATCACCCCTCTTATATTGAAAGATCTGAAATACTGAATTAATCTTTCGTTGCTATATAATTATCCCGGTTTCTAAATTTAAAGAAACCGGGATTTTTTTGCATCCACCAATAATCTTTAACCCCTGCCAAATTCTGCCATCATCAATGTTTATCTTTGGGCACTAATTATAGTTTATGTTAAAGATTGGTGTTTTTGGTGTTGGCCACCTGGGTAAATTTCATCTGAACAACTGGAAGGAAATACCCGAAGTTGAATTAGTGGGTTTCTTTGACCCCAATGATGCCGCAGCAAATGAAGTTGAGGATAAATATAATTTAACCCGTTTTTCTGATGCAGAAGGATTAATTGACTCTTGTGATGCCATAGATGTAGTGGCCCCAACCAATCATCATTTTGATATTTGTGAGAAAGCCATAAAAAAGGGCAAACATGTTTTTGTTGAAAAACCCTTGGCCAATACGATGGAAGAAGCCAGGCAATTAGTGAAACTGGCAACTGAGTCAGGTATCAAATTCCAGGTTGGACATGTGGAACGTTTTAACCCGGCTTTTCTCGCCATAAAAGATATGCCGTTGAACCCTATGTTTATCGAAGTTCACCGGCTTGCACAATTTAATCCCCGTGGTACTGAAGTAAGTGTAATACTGGACCTGATGATTCACGATATTGATATCATTCTCAGTATTGTAAAAAGCGATGTCAAAAGTATTTCAGCCAGTGGTGTAGGAGTATTAACAGAAACGCCGGATATCGCCAACGTAAGAATAGAATTTAATAATGGATGTGTGGCCAACCTTACCAGCAGCCGCATTTCCATGAAGAAAATGAGAAAAATGCGCCTTTTTCAAAAAGACTCTTATATAGGTATTGATTTTTTAAATAAAAAGACCGAGATAATAAAGCTGAAGGAACCAAATGACATTAATGTTTTTGCTTTTGATATCGAAACCCCTAACGGAAAAAAAAGTATTGCGATTGCGAATCCCGTCATCCCGGAAGTGAATGCAATCAAGAAAGAACTTGAAGAGTTCAAAGAAGCTATCCTGCAAAACACCAAAACAATTGTTTCAGAAATGGATGGCTTAATGGCTATGGATGTGGCGCACCAGATATTGGAAAAAATCGGTAACAATATCATTACCCGTTAATGAAACCCGGCAATAAAATATCCATAGCCTGGTATGCGGTAACAGACTTTATCACTGCTATGCTGGCCTGGATATGCTTCTTCTTTGTCAGAAAATGGCTGTTGCATCAAACTATTTCAGAAGGAGGACAACTTCAAATAGATCAACGCTTTTGGCTTGGCATCTTTCTGCTGCCTGTTGCCTGGCTTTCATTGTACACCCTGGTAGGTGCATATAAACACCTCTATAAAAAATCCAGGCTATTTGAATTCACTATTACTTTTATTTGCAGCCTGCTCGGCACTGTTCTCATTTTTTTCTTTGCACTGATTGATGACGCCAGTGGCAACTATACCTACTATTATCTCGCCACCCTGCTGCTTCTTCTCATTCATTTTACATTCACTTTCACCGGAAGACTTTTAATTTTAAACCGAGTAAAAAAACAGTTGCTTTCCGGCAAAGTTCATTTTAACACACTTATGATCGGCAGCCATGAAAATGCCGGCAGGATACTAAAAGAAACATCTGCACACCTGCATGACAGCGGCTACAGATACATTGGTTTTCTGTCAACAGAAGAAAACGGAAAGTATAACATTGAAAGGCATATCAATAAACTGGGGACTATTGCTGAACTTGAAAAAACAATTGATGAACAAAAGATAAAATTAGTCGTTCTGGCACTTGAAAAGAATGAAGAGCCTTTGCTGGAGAACATCATAAACAGGCTAAGTGAAAAAGACGTTGAAATAAAAATTCAACCCGATATATTGGACATCCTTTCAGGTTCTGTAAAAACAAGTAATGTGCTTGGGGCTGCCCTAATAGACCTACAAACAGGGCTTATGCCTGAATGGCAGCAAAATATCAAAAGGCTTTTAGATGTAGTATTTTCAATTACCGGACTTATCCTATTGTTCCCCTTCATACTCTATATAGCATTTAGGGTTAAACTATCATCCGCCGGACCTGTGATATTTAAACAGATGAGGATTGGCTACAAGGGTAAGCCATTTGTCATGTATAAATTTCGTTCAATGTATGAACATGCCGAATCAAACGGACCGGCACTTTCTTCATCAGAGGATAAGCGAATTACAAAATGGGGCAAAATTATGCGGAAGTGGCGCCTGGATGAACTTCCACAGCTTTGGAATATATTGATTGGCGAAATGAGTTTTGTAGGTCCCCGGCCGGAAAGACAATATTACATTGACCAGATCATTTCCCGTTATCCGTTTTACAAATACCTGCTTAAAGTAAAACCCGGATTAACAAGCTGGGGAATGGTACAATTCGGCTATGCAGAAAATGTTGCCGAAATGATCGAGCGAAGCAAATTTGACCTTCTTTATATTGAAAATATCTCCCTTGCCCTTGATCTGAAAATAATGATTCACACACTCAGGATCATCTTCAAAGGAAAGGGAAAATAAACGGAATATTTCCTGCCTGTCTTCAATAATTTTAATTTGCTATGGTCAGGCGGGGATTCTAAATTTGATGAAACAAGTCCAGTGAGATTACTAAAAGTCTTGATCCCATTCCTGCTTCTGGCCAGCAATGCTTTTTCTCAGCACAATTACTGGCAACAAAGGACCAATTACACAATAGATGTTGCATTGGATGATAAAGAGCATACACTGGATGGTTTTCTACAGATTGAATACGTTAACAACTCACCGGATACACTCCGGTTTATCTGGTTTCACCTTTGGCCAAATGCTTATAAAAATGACAAAACTGCTTTTAGTGACCAATTACTTGAAAACGGGAATACAAAATTCTATTTCTCTAATAACGAAGAAAAAGGTTATATCAACCGTCTTGATTTTAAAATAAATGGAATTACTGCTATTACCGAAGATCACCCACGTCACATTGATATCCTCAAAGTTATTTTACCCTCTGCATTGTCACCTGGTCAAAAAGTAAACATTACAACACCATTCCATGTAAAACTTCCCTATAATTTTTCCCGTGGTGGCCATGACGGGCAGAGTTACCAGGTTACCCAATGGTATCCTAAGCCTGCAGTGTATGATAAAAATGGCTGGCACCCCATGCCCTATTTGGACCAGGGAGAATTTTACAGTGAGTTTGGAGATTATAAAGTTAATATTACTGTTCCCGAAAATTATGTAGTAGCGGCAACGGGTGAACTACAAAACGAAACAGAAAAAGAATGGCTGAAAAACAGAAATAACTATACCTGGGATCCAGAAAAATCGAAAGAAAAACAGAATAACGGTAAACCCATTATTCCATCATCTTTACATCCACCCTCTTCTGCAAATATCAAAACAATTGAATTCCAACAGAAAAACGTACATGATTTTGCCTGGTTTGCAGATAAACGCTTTATTGTAAATGATGACACTTGTATGCTTGCATCCGGCAGGGTGATTACAGTAACTACTTTTTACACTCCCTCCCAAAAGAAATATTGGAATGAAAGTATTACCTATACTAAAAATGCCATCAAACATTATTCAGCGCTGGCGGGGGAATATCCCTACAATAATGTCAAAGTAGTACAAGGCCCGAAAAGTTTTGGTGGTGGTATGGAATATCCGACAATTACAGTCATTTCCCCGACCACAGAAAAAATTTCTCTTGAAGAAACTATTGTTCACGAAGTAGGACACAACTGGTTCTACGGAATCATAGGAACAAATGAAAGAGATTATCCGTGGATGGATGAAGGCATCAACAGTTACCTGGAAGAGAAATACAGCAAGATAAGATGGGGAAGCCTTGAGAAATTCGAGCAACTGGCTTACGAATCAACTGCTGTAGAAAAAACTGACCAACCTATTTCAAGTACTTCTGAACAATTCAGTGAGATAAACTACAACCTCACTGCTTACTATAAAACAGCAGAATGGCTGCGCTATCTTGAAAACCAGATTGGTGAAGAAACATTGAAAAAAGGTATCCAGGAATATTTTAACCGCTGGCAATTCAGGCATCCCCGGCCTGAAGACTTCAAAAAAGTACTGGAAGATATCAGCGAAAAGAAACTGGATAATGAGTTTGCATTATTAAACAAAAAAGGCACTTTACCCAACCAGGTAAGAAAAGGCACCAAAACCTTTTTGCTATTCAATTCTAAAGGCCTGAAATCATACTTAAAAAACCCGTCAAAAGAACTTTTGACAATTGGCCCTGTTATTGGTGCCAACAGTTATGATAAAATAATGCCGGGGATTTTTCTTACTAATATAAAATTACCGCCATCAAAACTGCAGTATCTGCTTACCTTGTTATATGGAACCGGAAGCAAAAAAATTAATGGCATAGGATTTATCTCACAAAGCTTTTATCCTGCTGGCATATTTCGTAAAATTGACCTGGGGATCAGCGGCTCAGTTTTTACAATTGATGAATATTCTGGCAATAGCAATGAAAAATTTTATCTGGGTATGAATAAATTTGTACCTGGAATACGCCTCACTTTCAGAGAAACTAATAGCAGGAACAGTTTTAATCGCTTTATACAATTCAAATCTTACATCATTAATGAAGAAGGACTGCGGTTTTTTCGGGATACTATAATCAATGGTAACGATACGTCCGTTTTAAATAAAGTTGGAAAGACCAATACAAACAGAATTATAAACCAACTAAAAGTGGTAATTGAAAACAACCGGGCTTTATACCCTTACCGGGGAGAGATAAAAGTGGAGCAAGGAACTGATTTTATACGGACTGCTTTTACAGGGAATTATTTTTTCAATTACGCTAAGGAAGGCGGATTCAATATCCGGATTTTTGCCGGAAAGTTTTTCTATACAGCATCTAAAACTTTTACCCGACAATTTGCCACTGACCGTTATCATTTAAATTTAACCGGAGCAAATGGCTATGAAGATTACACATATAGCGACTATTTCATCGGCAGAAATAAATTTGAAGGGTTTGCCAGTCAGCAGATCATGAACAGGGATGGAGGATTCAAAGTAAGAACTGATTTGCTTGCCAACAAAGTAGGTAAAACGGATGATTGGCTGCTATCTGCCAATTTCAGTACAAGTATCCCTTCGGCTATCAATCCCCTAAGTGTTTTGCCCATAAAAATTCCGGTTAAACTTTTCCTGGATGTCGGCACTCATGCTGATGCGTGGAAAGAAAAAGCTGAAACAGACCGCTTTTTGTTTGATGCAGGACTTCAAATTTCACTTTTTAAAGAAACTGTAAACTTCTATTTACCCCTGGTATACAGCAATGTATTCAAAGACTACATCCAATCAACCTTAGCAAAAAAAGGAAGGATGTGGAAGACGATCTCTTTCAGTATTGATATCTCGAATTTCAGTTTTAGAAAGATAGACAGAAACCTGAATTTCTGATGAACAAAAGCGTCAAAATACAATACCTTAAGCGAAAAGAAATTGATATACTGAAATGGGATAATTGTATTAGTAATTCGTCCAACGGCCTTATTTATGGTTATTCTTTTTACCTGGATAATATGTCTGGAAACTGGGATGCCCTGGTGATGAATGACTACGAAGCAGTGATGCCCCTGACATGGAATAAAAAATATACTATACAGTACATATATCAACCTTTTCTAACAGCCCAGTTAGGCGTTTTTGGAAACAACCTTACTGCCGGCATTGTTCAGTCATTTCTAAAAAGCATACCTCAGCAATTTAAATATTGGGACTTTTATCTTAACCACAAAAACGTATACGACATTAGTGATTTTCTCATTTACCAACGATCCAATTTCACTCTTGACCTAAATATGTCCTATGATGAAATTTACAGTCGCTACCGGGAAAACACCCGGAGAAACATAAAGAAATCGCTTCAGGCTGGCTGTGTGGCTGAAAAAGGTTTTGACGCTGAAGAGGTAATCCAGCTCGCCATTCAGCAAATGAGAATGCAGAGCAAAGAAACCGAAGAAAATATTTCCCGTTTCAGAAATTTGTACAAGATCCTTTCTCAAAAAGGGTTAGCAACCACGTACGGTATTTTCTCAGCCCGAAAAGAATTACTGGCCTCATGTGTCTTTTTTTTCTCACACAACAGGGCCTATTACATACTGGTTGGCAATCATCCCAATGGAAAAACTATCGGTGCTTCACATGCGTTGATTGATGCCTTTATCAAGGACAATGCAGGTCAAAAACTAATTCTGGATTTTGAAGGTTCAGATATCAGGAACCTTGCTTTTTTTTACAGCAGTTTTGGCGCAACAGAAGAAAAGTATGCAGCCATAAAAGTTAACCACCTCCCCTTTTTCCTTAGATGGTTAAAAAAATAATTATCTACCGGAAAGAATACTTTCAGCAATAATTAAATCAACCGGCCTGGTGATTTTAATATTATTCTCATCGCCCTCAACCAAAGATACTTTCATCCCAAAAGCCTCCACTACAGTTGCCTCGTCCGTAAATTTATCTTTATAATCTATTTGAAAGGCAGGCAATAATATCTTACTATGAAATGTCTGTGGAGTTTGGACCAGCATCACTCTTGACCTATCGAATGCTTCATTTCCATCATCCGTAATCAGCCGAATGCTATCTTTTGAAGATATAGCAGGAATGGCAGTACCTGTCTCTACTGCTTTCTCATAACATCTTCGGATAAGTTCAACAGAAACAAGGCACCTGACCCCATCATGTACAAAAATTATTGATTCATCTTCAACCAATGCAAGGCCATTCTTAACTGATTGAAAACGGGTATCACCGCCGGCTGTTATCCGAATCCTTTCCTTATCAAAATAGGCATCAATTATTTCCTGGCCCATATCTGTATATTCTACGGGCAATACAAGTATTAACTGTAAATCAGCATATGCATCAAGAAACGACCTGATGGAATAATAAAGAACAGGCATATTTTTCAACATAAGGAATTGTTTGGGTAAAATATTACCCATTCTTGTACCTGTTCCCCCTGCAACAATTATAGCGTACTTTTTCATTTACCTTACTTATAAATAGAAATTTCTTTTATTCCGGAGCTTTTTTTCATACCTCTGTACATTCCTTCACTGTTAAAAACCATTGCAGTATTGCCTTTAGTGTCAACTCCTATCATTCCGCCTTCGCCATCAATTCGTAAAAGCTTATCATGTACTACAACATGCATCGCTTCCTCCAATGAAAGGCCCTTATATTCCATCAGGCAACTTACATCATAAGCCGTTACAGCCCGGATAAAGGGCTCGCCATGACCTGTACAACTGATGGCACAAGTTTTATTATTTGCATAAGTGCCCGCCCCTATAATCGGGCTGTCTCCGATCCGGCCAAATTGCTTATTGGTCATACCGCCTGTACTGGTAGCCGCAGCAATATTACCTTGCATATCAAGAGCCACAGCACCGACCGTACCAAATTTCTTATTTTTTACTTTCACATTATGATCCAGCGCCACATCATTACCCGACTGCAATTCTTTCCATTGATCATACCGGTATTGCGAGAAGAAATAATCATCTGCTTCAATCTTTAGACCCTCCTGAACAGCAAAATCGTAAGCGCCTTTACCATTCAGCATTACATGTCGGCTTTTTGTCATAATGGCAAATGCCAGTTCAACCGGATTTCGCACATTTCTTACAGCAGATACCGCACCGGCCATTAATGTATTTCCATCCATTATTGCTGCATCCATCTCCTGGCTTCCGTCTTTGCCGAAAACCGAACCTTTACCGGCATTGAATAAAATACAATCTTCCAGCGAAATCACTGCAGCTCTTACAGCATCAACCGCTGAATTACCTTTTTTCAACAATTGAAAACCGGACTCAAGTGCTTCCTCTAGTGCATTTGTATAGGCAATCTCCTGTTCATTTGTAATCTCGGATCTCGAAATTGTACCAGCTCCACCATGAATCACCAGAACATATTCGGACATATCATTAGTTTTATTTACCGGACGAAATTAGGTATTTTAGAGTCTTAACATGATGAAGAATACAACAATGAAAAAATTCCGGATTGCGGATCTTGCTTTAATAGCGGCGAATATTATTCCGGTTTTAGGAGTATGGTTTTGGGGTTGGAATCCAACGGAAGCTTTTATCGTATATGCCCTGGAAACATTGATCATCGGCATTTTGACAATCTGTAAATTATTAGCTGCGACCCTTGCAAGAGGTTACGATGAATGGCCGGCCAATGGCAGTGTTACCAAACAAAGCGGATTATTTTTTATACTTTTTTTCATTGCCCACTTTGGCCTGTTTGCCCTTATTCAAACAACCATGTTTTCCCAGTCTGCAGGTATTACACCACCCGGGAGCGGATTATTCCATTTCTTTTTTAAATGGTATACATATTTGAATAAGGATATTCTTTATATGCTTATCGCTTTTGCTTTAAGCTATGTTATACGGAGTTTTATTCCGTTCATAGTAAATAATGAATATAAAACGACGCCGTTTATGCTGATAATGTTTCAGCCTTATGGCAGGATAATTATTCAGCAATTCACAGTCATACTGGGAAGCATGTTCCTAACACTTGGCGCAGAAAAAATATTTATACTGGTGTTTGCAGCTGTGAAAATTTACTTTGAGTTATTTATAAACTTTGAGAGCATTCTGAATAAAATAACTGACAAGTTAAAAGAGCAATCAACCAAGAAGTAACTTACATTCTTTTTCAAATTTTTCCCTGTCAATGGCTACCGTTCCGACCTCTTCACATACAAGCCCACCGGCAATGTTTGCCATTTCAGCCATCAATCTCGTATTTTTTGTAGCTGCATAAACAAGAGAAGCCACAGCAATTACTGTATCGCCAGCACCTGAAACATCTGCAACCTGCCTTACATGTGAGGGAATAATGCCAAAGCCCTTACCTTGCTGAAAGAAAACGCCTTTCTCTGAAAGTGTAATGAATGAAATTTCATGTTGCAATATCCGGCTTAACTCGGCGTGAATTTTAGACAATTTAACATCATTAATTTCATCGATCAGCAAGTTGAGACCATCTTTTACTTCTTTCAGGTTGGGCTTGAATATGGTAACACCGTTATAGGAAAAAAAGTTTTTCCTTTTAGGGTCCACAGCAGTTATTATGTTCTCCTCACGACAAACCTTGAGAACATTTTTAACGAGGGTCTCTGTAAGCACACCCTTATTATAATCTTCAAAAATGATTACATCAGGACTCTCATTACTTATGTATAGCTTTATTTTTTCCAGTAACTGATCTTCCAGTTGTTCATTGAGATCATCTGTAACTTCTGCATCCAATCGCATCATTTGCTGATTCCTGCTTATCACCCTCGTTTTACTGGTAGTAACCCTGTCTACTGATGAAATCAGATAAGCAGTATCAATACCACTTGCATTTAACAGTGAAATCAACTTCTGACCTTCTTCGTCATCGCCCAAAACCGATAAAATAGTAACCCCTGCCTGAAGAGCAGCACAATTTAATGCTACATTTCCCGCACCTCCGATCCTGAATTCCTTTTTCTGCAGTGTTACGACCGGCACAGGTGCTTCCGGCGAGATGCGGTCTACCTTTCCCCATATATAGGTATCCAGCATAACATCGCCAATCACTCCCACTTTAAGGTCTGCGAAGGAAGAGAACAGCTGTTGAAAATCAATCATACTTCAAAATACGGAATAATTTCAATGCAAATCATTAACAAAAAACGTCCCGGGAGGGACGTTGTCATGAATTACTTCTTTTTTTCGGGTCTATATTTTGCATTCAGCCCTTTCACCAGGTCCGAAGTTATATTATAGGCTGTATCCTTATAAAAAAACAGTCCCTGCTCATAGGAAATGATATATGTATAATTATGGGTAGCATTATACTCGTTGCAGAAATTTTCAATTTTTGTTTTGATGTCAGTTTCCTTTCTTGTCTTCAGATCAAAATAGTCCTGGTCAAGTTGCTGCTTACGGGCTTTCATATCATCATCCATTTTTTTAATCTCAATGCTGGCAGCTTCTGATTGGGATTCGGAGAGATTTCCTGCTTGTGCCAGATTTTGATAGTAGGCGTATTTATCCTGAATCTTTTTTGCCAACCTGTCCATTTCTGTCGCAATTTCCTCTTCTTTCTTTGTCAACTCAGTTTTTACTTCTTTTACGAGATCGAAATTGGCAGCCACGCTGTCCATTTCGAAATAAGCCATTCTGAAATCATTGTTACGGTTATTCGTAATACCTGATTTTGGATCAGCATTCCTGCTCCCCTTTTTTGAACTAAAATGATTATACACCAAATAACCGGCCGTTAAGGTCAGTAACACATTCCAGATTAATAAGCCGTTTTTCATCAATAATATTTTTACAAATCTAAGAAAGCAGGCAGGGGCAAATATAAGGATTCAGCCTACTTTATGATACCCTTAACAGGCATTTTAACCAATTAAAAGGGAGTAAGATTTTCTCTTACTCCCTGAAACAATTTTCAATTAAAACGACTTATTCTTCTTCATCAAATGCCATGGCTTCACGGGTGGTTTGCAACAACTCATATTCCTCTTTGCTTCCTACAATGATACTTTCAAACTCCCTCAAACCAGTACCGGCCGGAATCGGGTGACCTGTAATTACATTTTCCTTCAAGCCGAGCATTTCATCCGTTTTACCATTGATGGCTGCAGATGAGAGCACTTTGGTCGTTTCCTGGAATGAGGCTGCTGAAATCCAGCTTTGCACACCAAGCGATGCTTTGGTAATACCCAATAAAGTGGGTGATGACGTTGCTGGCTTTGCATCACGGTATTCCACCGGCTGCTTATCACTCCTGCGAAGAATAGAATTTTCTTCCCTTACCTCCCTGAGTGTAACAATCTGACCGGCACGCAACCTGGCACTGTCTCCAATTTCTGTTACTACCTTTTTATCAAAGATGTAATCGTTCTCATCAACAAACTCAAATTTATCTACCAGGTCATCTTCCAGGAATTTAGTATCTCCCGGATCAACTATATTCACTTTACGCATCATCTGACGAACAATCACCTCGATATGCTTATCATTGATCTTAACCCCCTGCAAGCGATATACCTCCTGAATCTCATTCACCACATATTCCTGCACCGCAAAAGGTCCTTTAATAGCAAGAATATCAACGGGGGCTATCTGTCCATCACTTAAAGCAGAACCTGCTTTCACATAATCACCATCCTGAGCCAGGATCTGGCGGGTAAGCGGAACCAGGTATTTCTTTTGAACACCGTCTTTCGCTTCAACAATAATTTCCCTGTTACCTCTTTTGATTGCACCCATAGTAACAACACCATCGATTTCAGATACAATCGCAGGATTACTTGGATTTCTTGCTTCAAATAATTCAGTTACCCGAGGCAGACCACCGGTGATATCTCTCAATTTGCCTAACACCCTTGGGATCTTCACTATTACCTGGCCGGCTTTTACCTCATCACCTTCTTCCATAATGATATGGCTTCCGGTAGGCAAGTTATATGATTTCTTTTCCTTTCCATCAACTATGATGGACGGGATCTTTGTTTTATCCCTTGTTTCAATAACCACTTTTTCACGGTGACCTGTTTGCTCATCAGCCTCTTCACGATAGGTAACACCGTCAATGACATTCTCAAACTTCACTGTACCGTTAATTTCTGCCATGATTACGTTGTTGAACGGATCCCATGTACAGATAACGTCGCCTTTATTTACTTTTTGTCCATCTTTTACATTAAGGGTTGCACCATAAGGAATGTTATTGGTGATCAGGAGGCGGTCATTTTTCGTATCAATGATACGAACCTCACCTGTACGACCAATTACAATCGGGGTTTTTACACCTTCGTTATTCTCAATTGAAACAGTGCGAAGACCGTCAAACTGGATAGTACCATCAAACTTTGCGGTTAAGGTAGACTCAACAGAAGCAGAACCTGCCACACCACCAACGTGGAATGTACGAAGTGTAAGCTGAGTACCCGGTTCACCAATTGACTGTGCAGCGATAATACCTACCGCATCACCTTTCTGTGCCAAATTGCCTGATGCAAGATTTTTACCATAGCATTTTACACAAACACCTCTTTTACTTTCACAAGTAAGCACTGATCGTATTTCAACAATCTCAATACCGGCATCTTCAATTTTCTTGGCAAGGTCAGAAGTAATTTCATCGCCTGCAGAAATAATAAGCATATCAGAAATCGGATCATATACATCATGCAATGAAGTACGTCCTTCGATCCTGTCAGAAAGCGGCTCAATGATATCCTCATTATCTTTTAAGGCAGAAGTAGCAATACCACGGAGTGTTCCGCAATCTTCTTCAGTGATAACCACATCCTGAGCAACGTCAACCAATCGACGAGTAAGGTAACCGGCATCGGCTGTTTTAAGGGCTGTATCAGCCAAACCTTTACGGGCACCGTGTGTAGAAATGAAGTAATCTAACACGTTCAATCCACCCTTGAAATTGGAAAGAATCGGGTTTTCGATGATCTCTGAACCAGTAGAACCAGACTTTCTGGGCTTAGCCATCAATCCCCTGATACCTGCCAGCTGCTTGATCTGCTGCTTGGAGCCCCTTGCTCCTGAGTCCAGCATCATGTAAACAGAATTGAACCCTTGTTTATCACTGCTCAGCTCCCTGATTAATGTTTCGGTGATCCTGGTATCCACACGGCTCCAGATGTCCACTATCTGGTTGTAACGTTCGTTATTTGTAATAAGACCGTTATTATAGCTATCCCACACCTCATCTACTTCACCCTTTGCATTCTCAAGCATTTCCTCCTTCACATCCGGAATGATCAGGTCATTAATATTGAATGACAAACCACCCTGGAAGGCTGTACGGAATCCTAATTGCTTGATATCATCGAGGAATTTGGCCGTCTTAGGCACATTGGTGATCCTGATAATGTCACCAATGATCTCACGAAGGTTCTTCTTGGTAAGCAAAGCGTTAACAAAACCAACTTCTGCCGGTACATTCTGATTAAATATTACACGGCCCACTGTGGTTTCGATAAGTTTGTGCTCCAATAATCCATCGGCATTACGGATGTTAGCTTTCACTTTTATCCATGCATGCAGGTCTACCACTTTTTCATTGTAAGCAATGATTACTTCTTCTGCGGAATAAAATACTTTGCCCTCGCCTCTTACTATTTCTTTATCTGTAGATCTTTTTCCTTTTGTAATGTAATAGAGGCCCAACACCATGTCTTGAGAAGGCAGGGTGATAGGTGTTCCATTCTGAGGATTCAGGATGTTATGTGAAGCCAGCATCAACAATTGTGCTTCCAAAATCGCTGCATGACTCAGGGGTACATGCACCGCCATCTGGTCACCATCGAAGTCGGCATTGAAAGCCGTACACACTAAGGGGTGCAGCTGAATCGCCTTACCTTCAATCAACTTAGGCTGGAAAGCCTGGATAGATAAGCGGTGAAGCGTCGGGGCACGGTTCAACATAACAGGGTGGCCCTTCAAAATATTTTCAAGGATATCCCAAACCACAGCTTCCTTTTTGTCAACCAGTTTGCGGGCAGATTTTACTGTTTTTACGATACCTCTTTCAATTAATTTACGGATGATAAATGGCTTGAATAACTCAGCAGCCATATCTTTCGGTAATCCGCACTCATGCAATTTCAATTCAGGACCTACAACGATAACAGAACGACCGGAATAGTCAACCCTTTTACCCAACAGATTCTGACGGAAACGTCCCTGCTTTCCTTTTAATACATCACTCAGGGACTTCAATGCCCTTCCACCTTCTGCTTTAACAGCATTGGATTTACGGCTGTTATCAAACAATGAGTCAACAGCTTCCTGCAACATCCTCTTTTCGTTACGAAGGATTACCTCAGGAGCTTTGATTTCCAACAACCTTTTTAAACGGTTATTACGGATAATAACACGACGATACAGATCATTCAGGTCAGATGACGCAAAACGACCACCGTCCAGGGGAACCAGCGGACGAAGTTCTGGCGGAATAACAGGAATATATTGCATCACCATCCACTCAGGGCGGTTGGTAATACGGGTGTTTGCATCACGAAATGCCTCAACAACACTGAGACGCTTTAACGCATCGGCCTTGCGCTGCTGTGAAGTTTCTGTTGCGGCAGCATTTCTCAGATCAAAAGATAACTGGTCGAGGTCGATCCTTGCCAAGAGGTCATGAACAGCTTCAGCACCCATTTTGGCAATGAATTTATTCGGATCATCATCAGGCAGGTATTGGTTTTCTTTTGGTAAAGTATCCAAAATATCAAGGTATTCCTCTTCAGTAAGCAGGTCACCATAGTTCTGGCCCTTATCCGCACGGATACCCGACTGGATAACAACAAATCTTTCATAGTAAATAATTGTCTCCAGCTTTTTGGAGCTCATCCCCAGCAGGTAACCGATCTTATTTGGCAATGATTTAAAATACCAGATGTGTACAACGGGCACCACCAGTTTAATGTGGCCCATCCTTTCCCGGCGAACTTTTTTCTCGGTTACTTCAACACCACAACGGTCGCAAACGATACCCTTGTAACGTATACGCTTATATTTTCCGCAGGCGCATTCATAATCTTTCACCGGGCCGAAAATCCTTTCACAAAACAAACCATCTCTTTCCGGCTTGTAAGTACGATAGTTGATCGTTTCAGGCTTTAATATTTCACCATAACTTCTCTCCAGAATTGTATCAGGAGAAGCAAGACCGATTGTGATTTGTGAAAAAGCCGCTTTTGGACGATTTTCTTTTCTGATTGCCATATTTTTTGAGCTTTTAGCTTTTAGCCTTTAGCCGTTAGCCAGAGGCACCTTTCAAAAATATTATTTCAATTCACCAATAGCTAATAGCTAACAGCTACTAGCTAACGGATTAATTATTCAAACTTGAGGTCGAGACCCAAACCTCTCAACTCATGTACCAATACATTAAACGATTCAGGAACACCTGCCCTTGGCACATTTTCACCTTTTACAATCGCTTCATATGTTTTGGCACGGCCGATTATATCATCTGATTTGATAGTTAATAATTCCTGGAGAATATTGGAAGCACCATAAGCTTCCAATGCCCATACCTCCATCTCACCAAAACGCTGTCCACCGAACTGCGCCTTACCGCCCAACGGCTGCTGAGTGATTAAGCTGTAAGGTCCGATAGAACGGGCATGCATCTTATCATCAACCATGTGGTGAAGCTTGATAACGTAGATAATACCGACTGTAGCTTTCTGGTGGAATTTTTCACCCGTTTCACCATCATACAGGTACGTATGCCCGTACATGGGGATATTAGCCTGCTTGCAATAATCTGCAATTTCATCTACTGTAGCACCATCAAATATCGGAGTAGAGAATTTCAATCCCAGTTTCTCACCTGTCCATCCCAGGATGGTTTCATAAATCTGACCCAGGTTCATACGGCTGGGTACACCCAACGGATTCAGTACAATATCAACCGGGGTTCCGTCTTCGAGGAAAGGCATGTCTTCCTGGCGAACGATCTTGGCTACGATACCTTTATTACCATGGCGACCGGCCATTTTATCACCTACTTTCAGTTTCCTCTTTACAGCCAGGTAAACTTTGGCCAGTTTAAGAACACCTGCGGGTAATTCATCACCTATACTAATGTTGAACTTCTCCCTCTTATAGCGTCCAAGTTCTTCATTGAACTTGATGTTATAATTGTGCAGCAGTGTATTGATACTGTCATCTACTTTTCTGTCACCGGTCCATCCAAGAGGATTTATATTAGCATAATCCAAACCACGGAGATTCTTATCTGTAAACTTGGCGCCTTTACCAATTTGTATTTCGCCAAAGTTGTTACTTACGCCTGCAGAAACATGGTTAGCAAGCAGTGTAGTAAGTTTTTCCAGTAAAACCTCTTTCAGGTCGATTTCGTTCTTCTCATGGATTTTTTCAAGTTTCTCCATGGCGGCCTTTTCTCTCACTTTGGCATTCTTATCCTTCTTAGCCCGCTGGAAAAGCTTTTTACCTATTACGACACCTTCAACACCATTAGGAGCTTTGAGTGAAGCATCTTTTGCATCACCGGCCTTGTCACCGAAGATGGCACGGAGAAGTTTCTCCTCAGGGGTTGGATCACTTTCTCCTTTTGGAGTAATCTTTCCAATCAGGATATCACCTTCTTTTACTGCTGCTCCAATACGAATAATTCCGTTTTCATCAAGGTCTTTCGTAGCCTCTTCGGAAACGTTTGGAATATCCGGGGTCAATTCTTCTTCACCCAGCTTTGTATCCCTTACTTCCAGTTCGTATTCGGAAATATGAACTGAAGTAAACATATCTTCTTTTACCACTCTTTCACTGATCACAATGGCATCTTCGAAATTGTAACCTTTCCAGGGCATGAATGCCACTTTAAGGTTTTTACCCAATGCCAGTTCACCCGTTTTGGTTGCATATCCTTCTGTAAGGAAGTCGCCTTTCTTTATTTTCTGGCCTTTCTTTACAGCCGGGTTCAGATTGATGCAGGTTTCCTGGTTTGTTTTGATAAACTTCGTAAGCTTGTATACCCTCAGGTCATCTTCAAAACTTACCAGTTTCTCTTCCTCATCTCTTTCATATCTAACATGGATCTCATTAGCATCTACAAATTCTACAACACCATCACCCTCTGCATGAATCTGGATCCTGGCATCACGGGCAGCTTTACCTTCGAGACCGGTACCTACAATGGGTACATCAGGACGTAAAAGGGGTACAGCCTGGCGCTGCATGTTTGATCCCATCAGGGCACGGTTGGCATCATCATGTTCAAGGAAGGGGATCAATGAGGCACTTAAACCAACGATCTGGTTGGGTGCCACATCCATAAATTCTACTTCCTCCTTATCCAAAATCGGGAAATCACCGGTTTGACGGCTTACCACTTTTTCTTCTACAAATTCACCTTTTTCATTCAGTTCAGAGTTAGCCTGGGCAATTTTTGCCAGGTCTTCTTCTTCTGCACTCAGGAAAGACAATTTTTTCATATCCACTTTACCGTTCTCCACCTTTCGATAAGGAGTTTCGATAAAGCCCATGTCATTGATCTTGGCATGTACACAAAGTGTGGAGATAAGACCGATATTGGGTCCTTCCGGAGTTTCAATGGTACACAAACGGCCATAGTGTGAGTAATGTACGTCACGAACCTCGAAGCCTGCCCTTTCACGGCTTAAACCACCGGGTCCAAGTGCAGAGATACGGCGTTTGTGAGTTATTTCACTTAGCGGATTTGTCTGATCCAGGAACTGAGACAACTGAGAGGTACCAAAGAAAGAGTTGATCACAGAAGAAAGTGTTCTTGCATTGATCAGGTCTACCGGTGTAAACACCTCATTATCCCTTACATTCATTCGCTCACGAATTGTCCTTGCCATACGGGCAAGACCCACACCGAACTGAGCATATAATTGCTCACCCACCGTACGTACACGACGATTGCTCAGGTGATCGATATCATCTATCTCTGCCTTACCATTGGTAAGTTTAACCAGGTATTTAATAATAAGGATGATATCTTCCTTGGTTAATGTCTTTTTATCAAGTGGAAGGTCAATTCCCAACTTACGGTTGATCTTGTAACGTCCTACTTCACCGAGGTCATAACGCTTATCGCTAAAGAATAACTTATCAATAATACCACGGGCCGTTTCATTATCCGGGGCATCTGCGCCACGCAACTGACGATAAATAAACTGAACGGCTTCCAGTTCACTGTTGGATGTGTCTTTATTCAGGGTGTTGTAGATGATGGCATAATCACCACCAACATCTTCCCGCTGAACGAAAACGCTTTTTACATCCATTTCTGCAATGGTGCTGATGGCATCTTCATCCAGCACGGTATCCCTTTCCATCACAATTTCATTCCGCTCAATAGACACAACCTCACCGGTATCTTCATCCACGAAATCTTCTACCCAGGTTCTTAATACCCTTGCAGCAAGGCGTTTTCCGACATATTTTCCCAATGTCTTTTTATCTCCTTTCACTTCATCAGCCATGCCGAATAATTCAAGGATATCCTTATCTGTTTCGTAACCGATAGAACGTAATAGTGTGGTTACAGGGAATTTCTTTTTACGGTCAATGTAAGCATACATTACATTGTTGATATCCGTCGCAAACTCCATCCAGGCTCCTTTGAAAGGAATTACCCTGGCAGAGTAAATCTTGGTACCGTTCGGGTGAACAGATTGTCCGAAGAATACACCCGGAGAACGGTGCAACTGGGAAACAACTACCCTTTCTGCACCATTAATAACAAAAGTGCCGCGGGGTGTCATGTAAGGAATATTTCCAAGAAATACGTCTTGTACGATCGTCTGGAAGTCCACATGCTCCTCATCATTACAACTCAATCGGAGTTTAGCTTTCAGAGGCACTGCATAGGTCAAACCCCTTTCCATACACTCATCAATAGTGTAGCGGGGCGGATCAATGAAATAATCCAAAAACTCCAGCACGAAAATGTTCCTTGTATCAGTGATAGGAAAATTTTCCTTAAACACCCTGAACAAACCTTCAATATTACGTTTGTCAGGAGTAGTTTCTAACTGGAAAAATTCTTTAAAAGACTGAATCTGTACTTCAAGAAGATCGGGAGTTTCAGCAAGGTGTTTGATTTTACCAAAATCCACTCTTGAGTTAACTTTTGTTGAAGACATATGCGTAAAACCGGTTTTACAACGATGAGGACATACAAATCACTCACAGGCTCTCATTCGGTAAAAAACGAAAACCCATGGAAGTCAACTACTTACACATGATTTGGGATGTCAAAATATATTTGGCCAAAATAAAGGATGGCAAAGGTAAGGATTTATAATTCTCAGCCAAGAAAAGTTTGCTCACAATAACCCGGCCAAAATACCACAAAGTGGTTATTTCACGGCTAAAAACTCTTCTGTATTTTGCCTGAAAACAGGCCTGATGAGTTGGCAAAAATTTGTAGCTGATTACCTCACTTTTACCCGAAGGGATAGAATCGCCGTCATTGTTATCCTGGTATTAATAGTTTCCGTGTTTTTTTTGCCCAAAGCACTCCCGGGGAAACAAATACCTGATATTTCAAAAAATAATGATACATCGTGGATAGCAGCAATGAGGAGAATTGAAACGATGGAATCAGAAAAAGATGAGGGAAAAATGGCCGATAATGATGAGAATAATAGTTTCCAGTACGACAGGCGTACACCAAACCGTACAGCAGACCCCAAAGGTGAACTGTTTTACTTTGACCCAAATACTCTTTCTGCTGAAGGTTGGAAAAGGCTTGGATTGAGGGATAAAACGATCACCACCATACTTAAATACCTGGACAAAGGCGGCAAGTTCAAGATCCCGGAGGACCTGAAAAAGATATATGGTCTTTATACGGATGAATATGAAAGAATAGCACCTTATATCAGAATTGCAGAAAAAAATCCACCCACTCCTGATGAACAGCTATTAAACCCAACTGTTAAAAATAATAGCCCGAAATCGAGATATTCAATAATTGATATTAATACTGCTGACACAACATCACTTATTGCATTGCCGGGAATTGGCAGTAAACTGGCAACACGTATTATCAATTTCAGGGAAAAACTGGGTGGGTTTTATTCTGTTAACCAGGTTGGTGAAACTTTTGGCCTGCCAGACTCAACATTTCAAAATATTAAGCAATATCTGAAACTAGGAACCGTATCAATAAGAAAAATCAACATTAATCTTGCAACAACAGAAGAACTAAAAAACCATCCATATATAAAATGGAGTATTGCCAACCCAATTGTTGCCTATCGGAAGGAGCATGGCCCATTTTCGAATGTGGAAGACATTAAAAAAGTAATGGCGGTAACGGAAGAAGTGTATATAAAAATAGCCCCATATCTTACTGTACAATAAAAAAAAGCCCTTCACTTTGTGAAGGGCTTAATAATCTAAAATTAAAAGGATCAGGCGATCTCTACATCTGCGCCTGCTTCTTTCAGCTTGGCAGCTATATCTTCTGCTTCTGCTTTAGAAACACCTTCTTTTACATTCTTAGGTGCACCGTCAACCAGGTCTTTCGCTTCCTTCAATCCGAGACCAGTAAGGTCTTTAACGATCTTCACTACATTCAATTTAGAAGCACCACCGCTCTTCAATACTACATTGAATGAAGTTTTCTCTTCAGCAGCAGCTGCGCCACCGCCTTCGCCGCCACCTGCTACTACTACAGCAGCTGCAGCCGGTTCAATACCATACTCTGATTTTAAGAAGTCAGCCAGTTCCTGTACTTCTTTTACTGTTAAGCCTACCAGGCTTTCTGCTAATGCTTTTACGTCTGCCATTTTGATTTAAATTTTTACCGTCTTCACTGCTTATTTAGTTGCTCCGACGGCGGTTTAAAAAAATTTGCCTTTATTGACCCTCAGGCCTGGGTGGTTATATGATTTGCCAATAGCAAATTATAATTGAATTATTCTGCCGCTGCAGCTTCTGCACTACCTGCTTTTTGTTCATGATGGTGCAATAAAGCAGCCAATACCCTCTTAGCCGGAGACTGTAACAACCCAATAACCTCTCCGATAAGCTCATTCTTGGTCTTGATCTGAGTAAGAGCTTTCAGGTTATTATCACCCATGTATACATCACCATTTATGAAGGCTGCTTTCAGAACAGGCTTTTCACCATTGTTTTCTTTACGGAAAGAACTGATGATCAACGCCGGTTCCTTTGGGTTTTCCGAAAACATCAGAGCAGTTACTTTATGCAGAGAATCATACATGCCTGCATACTTTTCACTATCCAATGATTCAAGAGCTTTTCTGATTAAAGTATTCTTTGCCACTTTCATTTCCACCTGCTTGTTAAAGCATGCACGGCGCAATTTGCCCACCTGCTCTACTGTCAGTGATTCTGTATCGGCAACATAGAAGTTATTATATTGGGAGAACTTGCCTTTCAGCAGTTCAATCACTTCATTTTTTTGATCTTTTGTCATGATAATTAATTTTTAATCACTTTATAGATTAGTGAACAAATGCTTTAGTGTCAATTGCAATACCGGGACTCATGGTACTGGCCATACTGATTCCTTTCAGGTACGTTCCCTTTGCTGAAGATGGCTTTGCCTTAATGATAGCGTTCAGCAACTCCTGGCTATTCTCAGCGATTTTTTCAGGTGTAAAGCTTACACGACCGATAGAAGCATGAACAATACCCACTTTATCAACTTTAAAAGCAATTTTTCCGCCCTTCACATCATTGATAGCGTTAGCTACATCATTGGTCACTGTTCCTGTTTTGGGGTTCGGCATCAGGTTACGGGGACCTAACACTTTACCTAATTTACCGATCTTAGGCATTACGGAAGGTGTAGCGATAATAACATCCACATCTACCCATCCGCCTTCAATTTTTTGAACGAATTCATCGAGTCCTACAAAGTCAGCGCCGGCACCTTTTGCTTCAGCTTCCTTATCAGGTGTACAGAGAACCAACACTTTTTTAGTTTTACCGGTACCATGGGGAAGTGTGACTGTACCACGAATTGCCTGGTCAGCTTTTTTGGGGTCAACTCCCAAGCGAATGTGGAGATCAACAGAAGCATCAAATTTGCAGGTAGTGATTTGCTTCACTAATGCAGATGCCTCCTTCAGTGAATATGCTTTACTTGCGTCAACTTTCGTATCAGCAACTTTTCTTTTTTTACTAATGAATGCCATTGTTTAATTCTTTAATTGTTTTACAAGTCCCCAATGCGGGGAATTAAGGGATTAATTTTCCCACGGGGCTTTACCTTCCACATTCAGACCCATACTGCGGGCAGTACCGGCTACCATTTTCATGGCGCTTTCAACAGTAAAGCAATTGAGATCAGGCATTTTATCTTCTGCGATTGCCTTTACCTGGTCCCAGGTCACTTTACCCACTTTGTTGCGGTTACTTTCCTTAGAGCCCTTTTGAATTTTAGCGGCTTCCATCAGTTGAACTGCTGCAGGAGGTGTTTTGATGATAAAATCAAAACTCTTGTCAGAATAAACAGTAATTAGAACCGGAAGAACTTTTCCGGGTTTGTCCTGTGTTCTTGCATTGAACTGTTTGCAGAATTCCATGATATTAATACCCTTGGAACCCAGCGCAGGACCGATCGGAGGTGCAGGGTTGGCCTGGCCGCCCTTGCACTGTAGCTTAACAAAGCCAGAGATTTCTTTTGCCATTTTCTTTGATTTATTGGTTCAAACGACCTTTCCCCTGAATGTTTTCAGGACTATTTGGTCTCCCAAATTCCTCTAACCCCTTTTTTGCAGGGATTATCAAAAGAACTAATTGGGGGTGCAAAATTATGTTTTATTATCTGACCAGCAATGATTTTATTATTTTTTTCCTGACTTTAGGCCAAAAAAATAGCCGCCTTTATAAGAAGGGCGGCTATGATATTAAAAATCAAATAATTAGCTGATTTTTTCCACCTGCATATAATTCAATTCTACAGGTGTAGACCGGCCGAAGATTTTTACAGTAACCTTCAACTTCTTCTTTTCATCATTTACTTCTTCAATTACTCCGTTAAAGTCATTAAAAGGCCCTTCAATAATCTTTATAGTTTCCCCAACAATAAAGGGCTCACTCATGCTGATACCTCCAACCTCGGCCATTTCATCCATTTTACCCAGCATCTTGTTCACTTCAGCCTTGCGCAAGGCAATAGGATTTTCTTTTCCAAGAAAATGAATAACGTTAGTAGTATTTTTTATGATATCCCTCAGATCGTCTGTAAGCTTCCCATTGGCAATTTCAATCATTACATAACCGGGATAATAGTTTCTTTCCCGCATTACTTTTTTACCATTGGCAACTTTATAAACTTTTTCTACAGGTAAAAAGACCTGTTTAACCTGTTCCCAGCCGCCACGACTAACTTCTTTATCCAGGTATTCTTTTACCTTTTTCTCCTTGCCGCTTACAACCCGCAAAACATACCATTTGGTATCCTGCTGCTGTACATTTTCCGTATTTGTAATAGCTGCGTCCATTGTTTAGAAAAGTTGTTTGTAAATGAACTTTAATCCGTTGCTGGCAACAAAATCCATGGCAAGGACGATAAATGTAATTACAAGTGTAGCAGCCAGTACAATCATCGTAGATTGCTGGAGCTGCTGCCAGGTGGGCCAGCTGACTTTCTCGGTCAATTCCTTGTAAGACTCCCTGAAATAATGAAAAATCTTGTTCATTGTAATTTTTGTTATTTCTTGTCTGCAAAAACTTTTTCAGCACGGGCAGAGAGATTCGAACTCCCATCAACGGTTTTGGAGACCGCTATTCTGCCATTGAACTATGCCCGTAGAAAGCTAAAAGCTATTAGCACTGAGCTAACAGCTTTTAGATTCTTATAAATCAAAGATATAAAATTAATCTTTGCGCCTTTCGGCTAAAGCTAAAAGCTTGCAGCTTAAAGCTTATTTGATGATATCAGTAACCTGACCGGCACCTACAGTACGGCCACCTTCACGGATCGCAAACTTCAGACCCTTTTCCATCGCAATAGGCTGAATAAGTTTTACAGTGAGTGAAGTGTTATCACCAGGCATTACCATTTCAGTACCAGCTGCCAATTCTACTTCTCCGGTAACGTCTGTTGTACGGAAATAGAACTGCGGACGGTATTTGTTAAAGAACGGAGTGTGACGTCCGCCTTCTTCTTTGCTAAGTACGTATACCTCAGCTTTGAAATCAGTATGCGGAGTGATTGAGCCGGGCTTAACAATTACCATACCACGACGGATCTGTGTTTTTTCAATACCACGGAGCAGCAGACCTGCGTTATCACCAGCTTCACCTTCATCCAATAATTTACGGAACATTTCAACACCGGTAACGGTAGAAGCCAAAGGCTTTTCAATAAGACCAACGATTTCAACAGGCTCACCTACTTTGATTTTACCTCTTTCGATACGACCGGTAGCAACGGTACCACGACCCGTGATTGAGAACACATCCTCAACAGACATCAGGAACGGCTGATCGATCGGACGGGGAGGCAAAGGAATATATGTATCAACAGCTTCCATTAATTCTTCAACACCTTTAACCCATTTTTCTTCACCGGCCAATGCACCAGAAGCAGAGCCCTTAACGATTGGGGTGTTTGCTCCGTCGAAACCATAGAAAGTCAACAGGTCACGGATTTCCATTTCAACCAGGTCAAGCAGTTCAGGATCGTCAACGAGGTCAACTTTATTCATGAACACAACCATACGGGGTACACCTACCTGACGGGCCAGCAGGATGTGCTCTTTTGTTTGGGGCATAGGACCATCAGTAGCAGCCACAACCAGGATAGCGCCGTCCATCTGAGCGGCACCGGTGATCATGTTTTTAACATAGTCGGCGTGACCGGGACAGTCAACGTGGGCATAGTGACGGTTAGCCGTCTGATACTCTACGTGGGCTGTGTTAATAGTGATACCACGTTCCTTTTCTTCAGGAGCAGCATCAATTTCATCATATTTTTTTGCTTCAGCCATACCTTTTTGTGAAAGGATAGTAGTGATAGCAGCCGTTAAAGTTGTTTTACCGTGATCGATGTGACCGATAGTACCAACGTTAACATGGGGTTTGTCCCTCTTGAAGGTCTCTTTAGTTGCCATTGTTATCTGTTTTTAGATTGTGTTTTACTAATTGTTTTTTATTCATCCAAACCGGTTTCAATAGCGAAAACCGTAATTTGTTCATCTTAAATAAAAGAGAATCAATAGATCACCAACACCAGCCGGGATGAATTAACCTCTTTTTAAGCCGACAATGAGAATTCCTGCCGGCAAGCAGGTATCTCATCTCTGAGCCGTTATCGGGAATTGAACCCGAGACCTCTTCCTTACCAAGGAAGTGCTCTACCACTGAGCTACAACGGCTTTTTAGAGTCATTGAAGCCAGTGGCCATATTGGTCAAACGGGCAAAACCCCTTTCCTTTCTGACTCATTTGACTGATATGACTCAAGTCTTGAGCGGGAGACCGGGCTCGAACCGGCCACCTGAAGCTTGGAAGGCTACCGCTCTACCAAATGAGCTACTCCCGCTGATTACATTTTTACAAAGATCTGTGGGCAAGGATGGATTCGAACCACCGAACTCCGAAGAGGACAGATTTACAGTCTGTTGCCGTTGGCCACTTGGCTACTTGCCCGGTTTTGAGCCACTTGTCGGAATCCCCGCCTGAATGACTTCAGTTGGGCAGGGAACCAACCACCTGCCGATAACAAATCAAACAAGTTTGGCTTGAGCCACTTGTCGGAATCGAACCAACGACCTACTGATTACAAATCAGTTGCTCTACCGGCTGAGCTAAAGTGGCAAAAGTACTCCGCTTTTAAAAGCCCGGTATACCGGTATTTTCTAGTACGGAATGAACAATAAAGAGCTACCCCCATTTATTGGGGAGGCAAAGGTAAGGGAAATTGATAATCGGAAAAATTTTGAGAAAGAAATTTTTGCTTGTTTTCAGCTACTTGTGAATAAACCTGTGCAATACAAAAAGGGATAAAAAAAGAAAGCCCCGCCGGAGCGGGGCTTCATTAATTTCAGGCTGCCTTTTTTTCCTTACTTTTTTTGATCTGGGCAACCATCGTATCAAAAGCATCATCAAACGACTCTTCAAATGATTTACTGGTTGATTTTACAAAGAAATTATGCCTCGGAACATGCACCCTGATTTCTGCAACCTTGTCTTTAATGGTATGCACTACGTTGTCTAATTTCAGGAACACATTTACCTGGATGATTCGATCACTGAAGTTATTCAGCTTTTCCAGTTTCCGGTTCACATACTCAATGAGTTTACTGTCGGCATTGAAATGAACTGTCTGAATTTGTACGTTCATGGTCGTCATTTTATAGTGAAACAATAAATAAAGAACTGATTTTTTTCAAAGGGCCAGTTATTTTTTCAACTACAATTTACTGCAAAAGATATGGACTCCCAAACAAAATTTTGTCAATATTTTGGGTAAGGCAAATCATTATTTATGACCTGGGATGGGATTTTTTGTGAATATCTTTTAGCTTCTCAATAGTAGTATGGGTGTAAACCTGTGTGGCGGCAAGGCTGCTATGGCCAAGAAGTTCTTTAACGGCATTGAGATCAGCACCTTGATTCATTAAATGGGTAGCAAAAGTATGCCGGAGAATATGAGGGCTTCTTTTATCTAATGTGCTGACCCGGGCCAGGTATTGGTTAACCAATAACCACACATAGCGGGGATACATTTTATTCCCCTTTTCCGTTACTAATAATGTATCGCCGGTTACATCAAATTGCTTTTTTTTCAGTTGCTGGTATTCTTTAATTTCTTCCGCAATTTTCTGACTGAAAGGAATAATTCTTTCTTTATTCCCTTTACCTAATACTTTTATCTGGAGCCTGCTAAAATCAATTTGCCTGTCCCTTAGCCCAATAAGTTCGCTTAAACGCATTCCTGTCGCATACAGAAGGGTGATTATCACTTTTGCATTAAGGGTTCTCCAGTCTTCCGTTGAAGTATTTAATGCTGTTAAAAGATTTTTGGTATCATCTTCCTTTACGAAAACAGGCAGTTTTTTCCCCACTTTTGGGCTCACCACCTTTCCCATTGGCGTTGAATCAATATGCCCAGTCTTTAGCAGGTATTTAAAAAATGACTTTAAACAGGAAATTTTTCGATTTATGGATTTCGCAGAAAGTCCTTCTTCTTTTAAATGTGCCAACCAGCTTCTTATTATGCTGTGATTTACTTGATTTATTTCCGGTGACCCGTAATTTTTCTCTAAAAAAGACTGAAAATCAGCTAAATCTGTCTGGTAAGATATAATGGTATGTAAAGAATATCTCTTTTCAAATTTGAGATAATCCAGGAATGTCCTGAAAGAAGGCTGACCTGATGAGTGCATAAAAAGCAATAGCTGCAAAGCTATTAAACTTTACAGCTACTCAATATATTTTGGTGATAGCGAATTAACCTTCGATCTTTCCGCTGGCTATCTTTTGCTTGTAGATTGCTTTCAGCACTTCACCCCTGCGTTTAACTGATGGCTTCGTAAAACTTTGGCGTTCACGAAGTTGCAGCAGAACTTTTGATTTTTCGAACTTCTTTTTGTACTTCTTGAGTGCTTTGTCAATGTTTTCGCAATCCTTGGAATCGATAATTAACATACGTAATTGATACCTCCTTTGGTATTTTTTTAGGTTGGCAAAGATAACGGGATAATATCAAATAAGAAAAACAATTTGAAATGAATTACTTTGCCGGTATGTTTACCGGTATCATTGAATCAACAGGAGAAGTTAAAGAGGTCATTACCAATGGTTCTAATCGTATTTTTTGGATTGAATCATCCATTTCCGGGCAACTAAAAGTTGACCAAAGTGTTAGCCACAACGGGGTTTGCCTCACAGTGGAAGAGATAAAGAGCACCATGCATCGTGTAACTGCTATCAATGAAACCCTGGAAAAGACTAACCTGGCAGATTGGTCGGCCGGCACAATAGTGAACCTGGAAAGGTCCCTGCAACTGGGTAACCGGCTTGACGGGCATATAGTTCAAGGACATGTGGATGCGGTGGCAATATGCAAAAATGTGGCTGAAAAAGATGGAAGTTGGGAATACTCATTTGAGTTCCCTAAAAAATTTGCCCCATTTATAATTGAGAAAGGGTCTGTATCAATAAACGGAATTAGCCTTACTGCTTTTAACGTCAAAAGGAAAAGATTTACTGTCGCTATCATACCATTCACTTTTGATCACACCAACATAAAAAAAGTGGCAGAGGGGACTAAAGTAAACGTGGAGTTTGATATGATCGGAAAGTATCTGCTTAGAAAGTTATCTTTGAAAGAATAACAATTTAGCTTTAAATGAGTACAGAAATCCCTCAAAGGACCCACTACCCTGCCCTGGATGGTCTTAGAGGTGTGGCCATATTGCTAGTAGTACTTTATCACAATTTTGGATTCGTCAGGCAATCATATTTTGGATGGCTAGGTGTAGATCTTTTTTTTGTACTTTCTGGTTTCCTGATTACCTCTATTCTCATTAACGAAGTAGATCATCCTGGATTTCTTAAGAAATTTTATATAAGAAGGGTATTACGGATCTTTCCATTATACTATCTCGTCCTTATTTTATTTCTACTGGTTTTTCCATCCCTTGGCTTTTTAAAAGCAGACCTGGATTATTTTGTAAATAATCAATGGTGGTTCTGGACCTATCTTCAAAATTGGCTATTTTCTTTTCAACTTACCGAGGATGCTAAGATTCTCACTCATTTTTGGTCATTAGCAGTAGAAGAACAATTTTATCTTATTTGGCCATTTATTATTTTGGCTATTAAATCTCCTAAGAAACTTTTCTTCTTAATGCTGGGAATTCTATTTATTGTAATTATTTCAAGGTCAGTTATATGGCTTTATAAGATTGAAAATCTGAACTACACAACCCTTTACACTTTTACAAGAATTGACGGCATTTGCATAGGAAGCATGCTGGCACTTCTTATGAAATTCAGACCTAGATTAATCATTAAGAATTTGACTTGCATTGTACTTATATTGGCAGCAATGAACTTTCTTTTCTATTTTGTTAACCAGCAGAATAAAAATGGTTACCCATATTTTGCCTTCGTAGGCTACACAACATTCTGTGCCATGTTTGGTCTCTTAATTCACGAAATAGTTATCTCAGCAAAAACTTCACTATTAAACAGAATACTCTCTTTTGGCCTATTAAGATTTTTCGGCAAAATATCTTATGGCTTTTACATTTTTCACTGGCCCATATATATGATGTCATTTACAAGCTTTTTTATTTTCATTAAAGAAAATTTCATTATCTCGGAAAGTAGTATACGGATAGTTGCAGCTTTGCTATCAACTTTCCTTGCATTTATAATTAGTGTATTAAGTTATTATCTTTTTGAAAGTTATTTTCTAAGGCTCAAAAAGGAATTTGCATCATAAATTAGCTGATAAATTTAAAAACCCTGGGTATGCCCTTTCAGAAACTATCCATATTGATACCATGCTTCAACGAAGAAAATTTGATAGTTTCAGTATTAGAAAATATAATCAAAACTGACTGTGGCCTGGAAAAAGAAATTATCATTGTCAATGATTGTTCCAGCGATAATACTACCGGGCTTATAAATTCATTCATAAAACTATATCCTGACTATCTAATAAAACTGCTGCACCACAAAGAAAACAGAGGAAAAGGCGCCTGTATTCAAACAGCCCTTGCCGAAGTAACGGGTGAAGTGACCATAATTCAGGATGCCGATCTGGAATATAACCCATCAGAATATGCAAAAATGCTACAACCAATTGCTGACGGTTTTGCCGATGTAGTTTATGGCTCCAGATTCAGGGGAAGTGAGGCACACAGGGTTCTTTTTTTCTTTCATACTTTAGGGAATAAACTATTGACCTTCCTTTCTAATCTGCTCACAGGTATAAATCTCACAGATATGGAAACGGGTTATAAAATGTTCAGAACTGAAATAAT
>DASUDW010000383.1:0-31336 GCA_036275415.1 Chitinophagaceae bacterium
TGTATTTCATGGGCAATGCCTGCTGTGAGCTCACCCAATGAAGCCATTTTTTCTGATTGAATGAGTTGCTTTTGTGTAGACTGTAATTCTGTCAACGCTTCTTCTGCTTTTTGCTTGGCTTCTTTAATGGCTATTAAATCCAGTTCTGCCTGGCGGGCATGGGCTTCTGCTATTTGTAAATCATTGAAACGGGTAAAGGTGAGGTTGAATACGGCGGCAAATCGTTCCAGCAGTTGCACTGTTGCAGCAGGCTGCTCTTCGGGTGAGGCCATGCCTATCAGGCCATGGCTGAAATAAGCAATATGCTGTACCCTTCTTTTTTGTTCCAATCCGCCCTTGAACGGAACGTTCAACTCATCATGCAGGTAATGAAAATATTGCTGAAGTTCTTCTCCCTGCATATCGATCACCAGGCTCCCTTTATTTGCCCTCCAGCCTTCATACATTTTCAATAAGGTTTCATTCTTCCGGTAATTGCCGGTAAAGCCCATGCTCACTTTGCTGCCATCTTCGTCCGTTACCCAGGCTTCCATATCAGCCGTATTTTCTTTAATGAGGATAATGTAAAGCCTGTTGGGTTCAATGCCCAATGAAATAAACTGCTGAAATAATACTGCCGCTGTACCTGCCAGTTCATCAGATTTCTGCATGGCGAGTGTTCTGGAGCGAACTTTTTCCAATGCTGCTTCTATTTGCGCTTCCCTTACCTGTGCTTCTGCTTTTTGCAGATCGAGGAAGCGGGTATAGGTGAGATCAAATACCGAAGCAAATCTTTCCAGCACTTGAATGGATTCGGACGGACGTGGCTCATTGGCCCCCAAAGCCAGCATTCCCTTTGAAAAAAATGCTGCATATACTATTCGCCGGTGTTCTTTTCCAAGATTAGTCGGAAACATTTTCGAATTCGTCAACTCATTTCTATACTGATTATAAGCATTCAATTCGTCACCACTTAATTCTACCACTAATATTTTTTGTTGTTCTTTCCAGGCCTTATAAACTTTGGCCATCATATAAGGTTCATCTGTACTGTGGTGGTAAATCTTCTTCAATGTGCTGCCAAATAATGTTGCCGAAATTTCGACGGCCTTACTTCCTTCGTCAATAATACCTATAGTGAGTTGTTCTACAGGTTCGCCCAATTCTTTCATTTGTTCAAAAAGAAGATGAGACGTCTCGGGCAGTTCGTCACTTTTATGCATAGCCATCGTTCTGGCCCTCACTCTTTCCAGTGCTAATTGAATTTGAGATTCTCTTGCCTGTGATTCGGCTTTTTGCAGATCAAGGAAACGGGTATAGGTCTGCTGAAACACTTTTCCAAAGCGCATCAATATCTTGTTCTCCTCTTCAGCATATGGAATGCCTTGGAAATTTTCAATATACAATCCAACGTTGTCCAACAAAACGGTAGACACAGCAAGGCCTTTGCATTCTAAATAAAATTGCTTTGCTTCTTCGGGTATCGGAAACAATTTGAACAGCGATTTATAGAACTTGTTTTTTTCTTTAAAGTCCAGCAGGTCTGTATGAAAGCTTTTTCCTTTTGCTTTAGATTCTAAAAAACTATTCCAGGTGGGTGTGTCAAAATAGGGAATGACGGCAAAGAAGGGTTCCAAATTGGGATCGGCCAGCCAGATATGCATGTCTTCCCGGGCTTTGTAATCAATATAAAAACCGGCATGCTCCACTTTAATGTTTAGAAGAATAAATTGCTCCAGCACTACTTTTATCACTTCTTTCAGTTCCTCACTTTTATGCATGGCCATACTGCGGCTTCTTACTCTTTCCAATGCAGCTTCAATCTGTGCCTCTCTGGCCTGCGCTTCGGCCTTTTGCAAATCGAGGAATCGGGTATAGGTCTGGTCAAACACATTGGCAAAGCGAATGAATATCTCATGTGCAACAGGCACCGGCTCGTAAGTAATAAATAATAAATACCCCTTAGAAAAGTAAGCATAATGCATCACCTGGAAAGTGGGTAACGGATGACCGGCTTCAATAATGGAATCTAGAACTTCTCCTACAACAGGCAGCGTCCGCATATACGTATAATGTGCTTCCAGTTTTTTGCCCCCCATTTCCACTACATGTAAGGACTTGCCTTTTTCGTGTCCTTTACGCATCTGGATGAATAATTCATCTTCCGTAGTGGGGGCTTTAAATGGAGGTTGTAAAACGCCTTCGCTGCTCATCCATAGCGTAACATTCTTTTTATCATCACTCCATATACAATACCCGGCGCTCCATGCCGGCATGCCCAATGATTGTATTTGATTAAATAATAAATTGGCTGCTTCAGGCAACTCCTCACTTTTTTGCATAGCCATTGTTCTTGCCCGAACTCTTTCTAATGCTAATTGGATTTGGCTTTCCTTGGCCTGTGCCTCGGCCTTTTGTAAATCCAGGAAACGGATATACGCCTGGTTGAATGCGATGGCAAACCGGCTGATGATTTCCTGCTGCTCTTCCGGCAAGGGTTCAATACTTCCCGTCACCAGTGAACCAAATTGATCGGATGATCCGGCCAGATGGATCTTTCTGACGGCTGCCATATCCTTTTTGACAAAATCAGGTAACCGGGCCAATTCTGTTTTAGTGAAACCAAAACGGTCCCATGCTGCTTTCTCCCTTCCTTCAAACAGGTATTGCCATTTTTTCTTCCGCTTTTTCCAATGATCGAGATACATCAGATGAGATGGATGCTGGTTCATGGGAATAAAAAATCCATTTTCTGCCAGCAATCCTTCTTTCCCGGCCAGCCACCAGGTGATGCCCTTGTTGTCAGGATTTACGATCATGATAAAGCACCGGTCTAATTGGGCATCCAGCTTTGTAAGCTCACCATACAGCTTGTATATAATTTCACTTAACGCTGATGAATCCTGCATGGCCAAAGAAGCCGCTCTTATTCTTTCCAGTGCCGCTTCTATCTGCGCTTCCCTTGCCTGTGCTTCTGCTTTTTGCAAGTCCTTGAATCGCCGGTAAGCCAGGTCAAAAACCTGTGCTGCTCTTTTTTGCAATTCAATGGCATCGTTGGAAGGTTCTTTGGAGGAAACCATCAACAAGGCGCCTCCGGAGAATTTCGAAAAATGGTAATACCGCTTTTCCCTGGTGGTACCGCTTTTCTTCATGGCCGCCTGCACTTCAGGCGCCAGTTTAAAAAGAATCTTGTACCACTCCGTTTGCCGGGCACCGCTTACATCAATGGTATAATCAGTGGCTTTGCTCTTAAATTTTTGCACGAACTCCCGGGCTATTACACAGGAGTTTTTAGGGATTTTAAAGAAACCATAATTGATCCTGCTTTTTAAATCGCTGCTCAGGCGGAAAGCCCTCCACGAAAAAATAGTATCAGCATCTTCTTCATATAAATGCACGGCAGATGTTTCCAGTTCCTGCTGTCCCAATTTTCCCATTTGCTCCCGCATTACCCGGGCTACATCTGTAAATTCATCAGAGCTGTGCATGGCTAAGGCCCTGGCCCTGATCCTTTCCAGTGCCGCCTCAATCTGTGCTTCTCTCGCCTGTGCAGTTGCTTTTTCAATATCCAGGTAACGTCTGTAGGCCAGCTCAAATACTTTCAGGAAACGTTGAAACAATTCCAGTTCCTCGTTTTTCAGTAAAGAATAGGTGGAGATACCCAGCGCCACCGGCCCGATGGAAAACCAATAATAGTTTAGTGAAAGGGCCGTCAGGAGATATTTATCGGCAAACTGGTTGGTCGTTTTCTGGAAAGCATACCATTCTTTCAGTTTCTGGCCTTTAAAATGTTCAACAACGGTTTCGCCCCGACCCTTCATCATTTTGTTGGCAAACGACAACTGTACTTTGTGGTTTTTATAATCTACTTCAGTAATGAAAGTCTTGTTGTGCTTATGATAATACTCATAATTCATGTAGGTACCGCTGGCCGGGTAAAAGATGGCCGTCTGTACATTGCGTATTTCCTTTACGCCCAGTTTTGCCAACTGCTGTGAAATAGTTTTGCAGATACTGAGCATGTCCTCTGCCTTTGTCATACCCATGGCTACTGCACGAACCTTTTCCATAGCCGCTTCAATTTCAAGTTCCCTGTTTTTTCCCTCCAGTTCAATGGTGCGGCGTCTGACTGCTTCCCGGAGTTCAAGGTTTTCCTTTTTGATTTTTTTCGTTGCAATCTGCTCCCCTTCTTCTGTTCTGCTGTCTGGAAAGGAGGCATGCTGATGAACCAATTTCCAGGTATTGCCCTTTTGTTCAAAAATGGCGGTAATGCGGGAATGACCATAAAATATCCATGCACGGTCAACCAACACATACAGATCAGATTGTTCATTCACAACAATGGTATCACCAACTGCTTTTGCACTGATTTTCCTTTTTCGGAAATCAGCCTTACCCGTCATCTGGTCGGCGGTGGCTTTGTAAAAATTTACCGCTTCTTTTTTTGATTTAAAAATTTCGCTCCCTGCTGTGCCATAGGTAATCAGGTTTTCATCAAGAAAAGAGGCAAAGGTTTTCATATCCCCTTTAAGATAGGCATCCCAATAAGTGAGGTAGGCTCTTACTATTTCTGCTTCGAGTTTTTTTGTCAGTTTCATGTGTTCTTAATTCGGATGCTGGTGATAAAAGGGATGCCACCTGTCTATTTCAGCTATTAACATTATTTTTTCCTTTCGACATACTATTAAAAAAGCCAATGGCCTGTGGTGTCAACTGTTATGCTGTTTACAACCGGCAGGTCACATGACTTGAAAAATAGCCGCTTACTGTCAATGTCTGCACAACTATTAACCGGTTTCCCGGCTTACATCATAATCCAATGCTGTTTACAAGGGGAGGACCGGCAGCAACAGGTGGTTATATCCGTTCTGCCGCAAAAAAGCCGCTGAGGAAGTTACCCATTTTTTTCGTTATTCAACAACAGAAATAAGCTAATTAATGATGATTATTTTCTTCTTATTTTATGAAGAAAGGGCTTTTTATAGATAAACAATATTTAGGGGAATGAAACAGGTTGGATAACTGAATATGTTCACCGGTTATTTCAGATAGTCTTCCAAAAGCTTTTCCAATTGGATACTTTGTAACCTCAACTGCAGATAGGTATCATAAGATAAACGCATGAACCGGATCCTGGATACAAATGCTTTGCTTACTTCATCGCAAAATCCGGCTGCTTCATGGCCGGTAATTATGTCTGTGTGGCCGGGTATTGGTTTTTTGCCCGGAATATCCAGCATAAGGCAGGTGGCATCAAAATGCCGGTAGATTTCCGGGTAGTTTTGCTCCAGTGCAATCTTCCGTTCGTTTTCCATGGCCCTCCATTCTGTAAGGTCGGCAAAGCGGTTATATCCTACAAGATTGTTCAGAATTCGGTCATTTTCCAGGTAGCGCAATGAGCCTGTCATGATCATTTGCTCAAAGGTTTCTTTCCGGTTCTTGAACAACCGCATGAAAACGGGAAAGATTTGTTGTGCATAGTGGTATCGGTCAACCTGTGCCGGTTTTTTCAGCAACTGACCCAGCAGGGAGTCGTATTGCAGCAACATGGCATTGTTTTGATACAGCAGAGAGTCTAACTGGCTGATATTGCTTTTTACATCCTGCAGTACATTGGCAAGGTATTTTTTCATCCGTTTGTGCTCAATGAAATGTTCCCGCCTGTTTTCCACAACAAAACCAAGGGTGATGGCCAGGAAAAGCATGAAGAAATCCCAGATATACTGCGTCCATTTTTTATGATGGGTATGCTTATGGTGTTGTACTTCCATAAAAAGCGGTAAGGGGGAAATTACCTCCTTGCCATTGCCGGTGAAAGTACTATCGGCCAGCTGTGGCTTTTACATACATGAGTGGTTCTGATCAATCAACATTGAAAAGGTAAGGATTGCGGGGAGGATGAACAATGACATGCTACCGGTTAACTGATTATTTTCTTAAATACCGGTATAAAAAAGCACAAAGAAAGCCGATAGCCACATATAACAGGAACCGGATGATCCGATGTTTCCAGCTGTTATTTTCCATTGTGGAGGAGAAATTTTGGCTATTAATTTAAATGATATTCCTTTTTAAGCAGCGCTGTCAGCCGCTGTGCCTTGGCGAGCATTTTTTTGGCTTCTTTCCGCATGGTTTTATTAAAAACCGTCAGCATGTGTATCCGGTAGTTCAGCCTGAATTTTCCGTCTTCCGTCAGGCGCAGCGGGGGATTGTAACCAGGCCGGTACACATTATTTTCTTCATCCCGCATACTGTTCAGTACCACGCCGTCAAAAACACCTTCGGCAATATTCCGGTAACTGTCCATGATTTCTTCTTCATCGGCAGTGCCTGTTGTAAAAGAACGGACCGTTACATCATAGGAAATAATGCTGTCGCTGACAGCACTGTTGCGTACCAGCCTCAGATTGCCGGCATTTTTTAGTTGCTGCATGGTACCGTCAACCGGCGTAAAGCGAAAAGCTACGCCCCGTGTAGCAAAGGAGTTGTAATAATAAAGGTCATTGCTGTGCTGCAACGCCTCTTTGCTGTTTAATAAAGTACTGAAAGAATCGAGTAGCAGGGCCCTGTCGTTTCTTAACTGAATGATGGTAGTAAGCCGGCTGATGTCGGCCTCCAGGTCGCTGACCAGTGAACGGATGAATTTTTTTTCCCGCTGGTGCTCTATCATATGCTCCCGCTGGTTCTCTACAAAAAAGCCAAGTGTAACGGCCAGGAACAACATCAGGAACTCCCAGAGATAATGGGTCCATTTTTTCCGGGCCGTATGTGAGTGGTGGTGTACTTCCATACTTATAGTTTTTTCAGTTCATTTTTTATTCCCAGCACTATCATCCAGGCTTTTGTCACTTTTTTATTTGTGCCCAGTTCAAATTCAATCTGCCGGTCTGTGCCGTCAGTATAAAAGAATTTGGTGGGTGATTCCTGTTTCAGCTCCATTTCTCCTGCCGTGCTTTTACGATAGAGTTTAGCTCCTTTTTGCACCAGGTTGATTGTTGTTCCGTTTATTTCATAATTGCCGGCAAAAGCTACTAGTGACGCCGAGTCTGAAGTAATGGCTTTATGCTCATAAGCGGGAAGCACCGGTTTTCCGGCCATGATATGCTGCAGCGCATTACAAATACCCGGTGAAGAAGAATTGTTGTTGGATAAAACAATATAGGTCTGGTCTTTGTCGGTATTTCTTGCCAAAAAGGTAACATAACCCGGCCATCCGCCGGAATGGGAGATGATATTTCCAAGATCATTTTTTTCCATAAAAACACCATAACCGTAAGCGGATTTTTTGGCCGTATCAACTATGGCTTGTCCGGTTAGCATTTCCTTCTGTGTTGCTTCTTTTAGCAGGGTATGGTTTTTTAAGGCCCTGTCCCATTTTAGTAAATCGCCGGTGGTAGAGTTTACTACACCATCACCCTGTATACCATCCAGGTAAATTACAAACCTGAGATCCGGCAGGCTGTCGGGAAGCATATATTTTTTCAGGCTGTCACTATACACAAACCCGTAAGCATAGTTGGCAATGGTGTCTTTTAATGAGCGGCGGGTATTGTAAATACGGGTATGACTCATGCCCAGGGGTTCAAAAATATTTTGGTGCAGAAAATCGGCAAATGTTTGCCGCGATACTTTTTCAATAATGCTGGCAAGAAGGGCATACGCTGTGTTACTGTATTCCCATTTTTTTCCGGGCTCAAATGATACAGCCGGTTTCTCGGCAGCCAGGAAAGCAATCATATCATTATTAAAGGCAATAACTGAAGGGTCCCACCTGGCATTCATAGCACTTTCATAATCCGGCAGCCCGCTGGTGTGGGTAAGCATATGCCATATGGTAATATTGGCATAGGGCAGTTCGGGAAAATAGTGCCGGAGTGAATCAGTCAGTTGCAGTTGGCCTCTGTCTTTTAATAAAAGAATACCTGCGGCGGTAAACTGCTTGCTTACTGATGCCAGTTCAAAGACAGAAGAATCGTTCAGCAATCTTTGTGAATCAAAATGAGCATAGCCGTATGATCGCTGAAAAATGATGTTACCCTTCTCTGCTACAAGCACATTCCCGTTGAAGCGAAAATACTTTTGCTGGCCGGCCAGGTATTCATCCATCTGACTGGCTAAAGGGTTTGTTTCTTTCTGATTATTGCAGGCAAGTATTAAAAAAGATAAATAAAAGAAGGTCCGTTTCATGCTGTTGGTTTTAAAGTAGCGGTTTAATGGTTGCCGTATCAATTTTTATTTTGAGGGTGATTGACTTTACTGCAGCCGGTATTCTTTTCGCAATAATTTCAGCACTTCCGCATTTAAATCGCTGTATCTTTTAAAATGCAGCGTACGGGTAGAGTTCAAGGCGTTAAAACAATAATTACTCAGGATGTTCACAGTATAGGGCTTATCCAGCTTTTCCGGTGATTTTAGTTGAAAGGGGATTATTTCATTGTTCTTTTCATATTCAACGATCACATCAAAAATGAGAAATTTACCATCATCGGTTAGCTGAGACTGGAAATCAAAATCAAAATGACGGATCATAAGCGGGTTGATATAATCCAGTCGAATGGAATTTTCCAGTGCCTGCCTGTCATTAATATTATTGATGGCGACAGACAGATCGCCGATTAATTTTTGCAGTTCATTATTCTTAAAATAGCGCAGGGCTCCCGAATTTTTTAGCTGTTCAAGTACAACGGTCCTTGGTTCAAAAATTGACGGGGAGCGGAAGTTGATACCGTAAAGGAAACTTAAGGCAAATTTTTTTGAAACAGCGGTGAGGCTGCTGTCTTTGAAATACTTAATCAGGTATTTCAGGGCATCTTCCTGTTTAACCCGGTTGGCAGATTTAAGCACCACATTGACGGAATCGCTTTTTAACTCTTCATAAAAACTCTTGGCCAGTTCTTTTGCCCGGTCTCTTTCTATTTTATGTTCCAGTTGATACTCGGCCAAAAAGCCACAGAATACCGCAAGGAATAGCATTAAGAACTCCCAGAAATAATGGGTCCATTTCTTTCGTGCCGTATGTGAGTGGTGGTGTACTTCCATTTTTTTGAATTTTAAAATCCGTTCTTGTGAGTAATGCACTATTCTTAATAACTATTGCTCACCCGGGTGGTATGTCTTTTCCACCTGCTTCATCACGTCTTCTTTATAAAACAATACATCTTTAAACTGTCCTTTACTGTACATTAAGCCCTGGTCAAAAAAATGAGGCGAGTTTTCATTGCCGCTTTGACCGCCGGCCAGTAATGATTTTGCTTTTATTTTTTTGCCGAACTCCACAGCACAAATAAAACTATTACCGTGTACACCATATCTGTTTTGTGTGCCGGGGTAAGTGCGGCTTATATAGGAGGGAAGCATGCCCCAGGCAGATGAAGCAAAAGCTATGGGATAGCTGGGTTTGTTATCGTCAAATTTGTTATCAATGTCAGGTGATATTCTCTGAAAGCGGTTGATTTTTCCCCATGGCACTTGCCAGCGGCCATATCTTTTTTCCAGGTCATTGATGGTGGTGAGTAGTGGTAACAACAATTCATCGGGTTTTGCATTGGCAGCAAAAAACCAGGCCTTTTTCACCTGGTCGGCTTCTTCATCATCCACAATTTTTGTACGCATTATGGCCGGTAATATTCGTTGCCCCCATTCAATGGCCAGTGTGGTGGCAACAGAGTTTTCGCCGCAACGGTAATCCCAATGCTTTAAAACTGTAATAGGGCCAACCAGCAATGCATATAACGAGTCGGTGTATGGTATGTTTTTCTCAAACGAACTTACCAGGGCAGGTACAAGTACTTCAAAAGCAGCCAGTCTTGTATCATACCCTGCCTTTATTACTTTATCAATATTGTACTTCCTTTCTTCACTTAATGTTCTTACTGCATTGATGCCCCGGAAGTTTTCTCCGTCCGGCGCCATATAAGCAGGGTAGTTTTCTTTCTTCGGACTGTTCATCCCGGCTACTGTGAAAGGAGTGGAATTGCAATTCTGCAGCCAGCCGTTGGAGGGATTAATGCTAAGTACCGTTTCAGTGATATCATGATAACCAGTCCATTCTGTGGCTGATATGCTTCCGTCAACCGGTTGGCTCCAGTTGTATTTCATATTTCTCCTGGGAATGCGGTTGCCATGCCAGTAAGCAATATTGCCTTCTGCATCGGCATACACGGTGTTGTTCGAAATATTTCCTTTCAGGTCCAATGTCTTTTTAAAATCAGCAAAGCTGGTTGCTTTATTGCGGAGCCAGCATTGCATCAATCCGTTGGCGATACGGTTGTCGGCCCTTACACTTAACCATTGTCCGTTTCGCTTTGCCATTACCGGACCATGATGGGTAAATAAAACAGTAAACATTTTTGCCTGCTCATAAGGCGAATCATTTTTGTATGAAAGGAGTAATTTTTTTGTTGTAACAACTTTTTGTTTCCCATCATATTCATACACCCATCCCTTTCCGTTCTTTGAAATTTTTTCAATATATGTATCCGCAGCATCCACAGCACTGCTGGTATGCATCCATCCGCAGTGTTCATTAAAGCCCTGGTAAATGAAGAATTGCCCCCACGTAACAGCGCCATATACATTTAGTCCCTCTTCGCTTACCATATGTACTTCAGGGCGAAAGTAAAAAGTAACATGGGGATTGATATATAATATGGCCTTGCCGTTTTCAGTGATTGCCGGAGAGAAAGCGAAACCATTGGAACCGGTTTGATTTTCCTCAGGAAAAGATTCCGGCTCCCCGATTCCGGGTCCGGAATGTCGAAAAACGGTTGTAGCAGTGGCCTCACCGGTTGAATACAAATTTTTTAAATCAGTTGCATTCAGGTTGGCGGTGTTAATAGCGCCAATGCTGCCATCCGTCCACAGATACGGATACCAGGGCTGAAAGCGGTGTAATAATGCAGGCTTTACTTCAGGATGTTTATATAAATAATAATTAATGCCGTCGGCAAAAGCGTTACAGAGTTTTTTCATCCATTGTGGCGCATGGTCGTAATCTTTTTTTGCATCATCTGCATCAATGATCATTCGTATCAGCAAATCGTCATACAAAGAACCCTCTCCCTTCACCTCTGCCATTCTTCCCAGCTTTTCAATATAGTTTAGCTCCACTCTTTTAAAATCATCTTCACATTGGGCATAAAGCAAACCAAACACTGCATCAGCATCTGTTTTACCATAAATGTGCGGCACTCCATAATTATCACGGTAAATGGTAACACTGGCTGATTGTTTTTCCCATCTTCTTATTTCTTCTTTTGAAAAATTTTGAGCAAACAGTTGAACTGAAATAAAAAAGGACAGAAAAAGTAAGTTTAAAACTTGACAATTCTTTCCTGGTGCAGGAGTGTGTGTATTTACTTCCATAAACTATTTTCTCAAAAATATTTATATAAAAAGGTATACAGATAACCAACAGTAAAATAAATGACACAGTACAGCAGGCGATCTTTCTAATCGATGTTATCTTCAAACACATCTTCTATCAATGGCCAACAATTTACTGAAACAAACACTTACCTGTTTCATCCCTCCAATGTTTTCTTCGCAACTGTTAGCCGCATTGACCACTGCAACCCTAACTGCTATTTCACCCGGTTGTATTTTCTCAGCACATCCATTACCAGTTTGTGGGGCAGACCATAGGCCTTGTTACCGTTTATTCCTTCCATTGTTTCTGCGGCCACCATTGCATTTATAATGGCTTCTTCCACCGCCTGCACCGTTCCGTTGAACAGGGGGTTAATCATGTCATTGGGGAGCTCATCCAGTTTGGTGAAATCTTCTCTTTGAAAAGCAGTTGGATTGGCAGTAGAGAAAGCAATAAAGATATCACCGCTGCCGTTTTCTCCACGTCCGCCCACTTTACCAACACCCAATGCAATTCTCGCTGCTATTCTTTTTAATTGATGTGGCAATAACGGAGCATCGGTAGCCAGCACCACAATAATAGAACCATCACCGGGCTGATAAGATGGTGGTGCTTTAAATTCATAATTCATGGTATCTTTTAACTCCCTGCCAACCGGCACACCCGCAATAGTAAAATTATTTTTACCACCAAAGTTGGATTGTACCAATACACCAATGGTATAAGTGCTGTCTTTTATTTTTATTACCCTGGATGCAGTGCCGGTACCACCTTTAAATCCCAAACACATCATCCCGGTACCGCCGCCCACATTGCCTTCTTTGATGAAACCGCTCTTTGCGCTGTCCAATGCTTCCCAGGCATTTTCTTCTTTTACATGAAATCCATAGATGTCATTTAAAAAACCATCGTAGGTTTCTGCTACTACCGGATAAGTATACCAGAAATCTTCTTTATACCATCCGGTTTTTACATACCATTTTAGTACAGCATCTCTTACCACACCCACACTGTTGGTATTGGTAATCATCACCGGGCCTTCCAGAAAACCTGATTCGGTTATCCAGGTTGTGCCGGTCATTTCACCGTTTCCATTTAGTGCATACCAGTTGGCATAAACGGGATTGTTGTTTCTGCCTCTTGGTAAAATAGCCGTAACGCCGGTACGCACCGGTCCTTTGCCCCTTACATTTTTTCCCGTTCCGGAAATGATGGTGCTGTAACCCACTTCCACACCTTTTACATCGGTGATGGCATTGAATTTTCCGGGGATACCGTCAAAAGGAATTCCAATATCTCTGGCCCGGGGTTTTTGTGCGGAAACAGATAGCTGAATAAGTATCGATAAAATTGCTAACGGGAAAAATTTCATGGTGAAGGTTTTATTTCAGGCGATATTCTTTCTTTAAAACTGAAATGATCCTGGTTGCTTTTTCACGCAATTGTATGAGCCTTGTATAAAGAATCCTGTTACTCCCTTTTATAAGATGAATGCGGTATGCCAAATCCTGGTGTAAAGAAGCATCATAGGAACGCAGTGGCGGATTACCGGCAGGTCTATGGATAATATTGTCATCGTCCAGCATTTTATCAAAGACATAGGGGCTAAAAATTTGTGCCATTAATGGGTCAGTATCTCTTCGCTCATCCCGTTCATCCGTAATATTGCTAAGAATTGTTTCAACCAGTTTCTGATAGCTGATGATGCTGTCTGCTGCTGCTTCATTGCGGATAAGCCGTAATGAACCCGAATTTTTTAATTGTGTAATGGTTCTGTCACTTGATTGAAAACGCTGGGTCCGTATAAGAAGCCTCCCCAGGTAATACATCTCACCTTCATTGCCTCTTGTAGTTTGTGTTTCTAAAAAGTTCATGAGGGAGTCCAGCTGCTGTTTTCTGTTTGTTTGAAAAACAAGGTTACGGTTTATAGAAAAGGTATCCAATTTCAAATCCTCTATATAAGATTTGATGAACTGCTTCTCCCTGTCTCTTTCAATTTTGTGCTCCAGCTGGTACTCTGCCAAAAACCCGCAGAACACAGCCAGGAACAACATTAAGAACTCCCAGAAATAATGGGTCCATTTTTTCCGGGCCGTGTGTGAGTGGTGGTGAACTTCCATGAGTTAATCAATATGATATTGTCGTTTAATTAATGCAATTAATTTTGTGGCCTCGTTTTTCGTACCCCACAGCAAGTTGGTATAAAATACATCGGTAGCCTTTGCGTTGATATATACATTGGCCATTTCCATTATTTTTTCTTTGTTAGCTGTAAAAAGATCAATATCGTACATTGTATCATCCTCAGATAGGCTATCCTTATATAAGTGGTTCAGGTAAGTATTGAAATTTGTATTATCAAATACATTTTCCTGCATCTGGATCAGTCGTTTATTGAAATCTACGATATATTGAACCTGGTTACGGTAGGCTCCGTTGAGCCTGCTGTCATAAATTACAATGCTGTCCAGCACCAGTTTTTTGGTAAGCAGGCGGAGATTGCCTGAGTTTCTTAATTGCTGCAATGTTGGGGATAGGGGCTGGTAAATCTGCTCAATATTGGTTTTAATATAGAACCGGAAAGGAAGTTTGTTGGAAAAAGCTCCCGGATTTTTAAAGAAAAGCAGTACTGAATCATAATAAGGTAACTTTTCTTCAATTCTGTTAATAGTGCGGCTAAAGCGCAAGGTATCAAACTCCAGGTCTTTCACCAGCGATTTAATGTAAACCAGTTCCCGGTCTTTTTCAATCTTATGCTCCAGCTGGTACTCTGCTAAAAACCCGCAGAACACAGCCAGGAACAACATCAGAAACTCCCAGAAATAATGGGTCCATTTTTTTCTGGGGGTATGAGTATGTGTATGTACTTCCATAATGCTTTAATTCATTTTAATCAAAGTGATTTTTCTTTTTGAAGTAATCAATAAGGGCTGCATTTCTTTTTTTTATTATCTGCAGTTCCCTAAATCTTGCCGAACACCACAGTGAGTACATTTTTAATTGGTTGAAATACCGGTTAAGTAATTCCCTGTTATTGTCATATGGTGTAAAAATTCCGGGGTGGGGTGACAGGTTCCATTCATTCCAGCTTTCATATTTAACTACTGAGAGAAAAGTGGCCCGCATCAAAGATTGAATTTCCTGGAAGCCGCTGGTCTCTGCTATTTTATACTTCCGGAGCAAGTTATCATAAAGTAAAATGCTATCTGCGTCTGCAGCTTTTAATAAACGGAGCCCACCGGCGTTTTTCAATTGTTGTATTGTACGGTCTGTATAAACCATATCCGGAAAATCAATAGAATTCCTGAATATGGATTCAAAACATTTTTGTGATTGACCATCTAATAAAGAGTCGTAGCAGGGAGTTATACTTTGTAAAACAGTAAGCTTTTTCTCGTACCTGCTAATAAGTTCGTTGAAATGAAACGAATCAGTTACTATGTCTTCATAGAAAGACCGGATATACTGTTTGCCCCTGTCCCTTTCAATCTTATGCTCCAGCTGGTACTCTGCTAAAAACCCGCAAAACACAGCCAGGAACAACATGAGAAACTCCCAGAAATAATGGGTCCATTTTTTCCTTGAAGTGTGAGAGTGATGGTGTACTTCCATTTACTGTTATTTAATTTTCATGAACTCGTAAGGGGTAAACTCTACAAAATCTGCCACCTTTACCGTAAGCGATTTTACCTTACCACCCTGCACCGTGAACTCCAGTTTTTTTCTGCCATACAGCGGGTCACTGTAAGTGCAGAAGAATCGGTTGCCGCCCAATGGCTCCAAAGTGCCATACCGTCCTTTATGATGTTCAAAACGCATCACTAATTTTCCGTTTTCCAGTTTCATATTCATCTTGCCATACACACTGTGCTGGTAGTCACCGGTGTAAGCAGTCAAAGGCAGGGCCGTGGGTATTTTCAGGGCAATGGAATCGTTGACAATGCTGAGTTCTTTTTCTTTTTTCTCTTCTTCTGCCTTATTAAAACTGTTGTACACCTGTGTGTAATTGCGGAAAGGCAGGCCCAGGCAGGCATCTTCAATCTCGTTTCTCAGCGCCTCATAAAAACCATTGGCATCGGTATTGGTGAGTACTATGATACCGAGCTGTTCTTCCGGTACCAGGCATACACTGGTCACAAAACCATTTACTCCGCCTGTATGAGCCACAACTTTTCTGCCTGCATATTCTTCCAGGAACCAGCCCAGGCCGTAAAGGTTAAAATGTGCTTTGTTGAATATATGCCCGCCGTCACCCATAATGGATTCCGGCTGCCTTGTACGATTGATGGCCGATGCAGGGATAATTTCTTTTCCACCCAACTCTCCTTTATTGAGCAATGCCATTACCCATTTGCTCATATCATGTACACTGGAAGAGATGCTGCCTGCCGGAGCCAGGTTATCCAGGTTACCATAAGGGATCTTTTTCAATTGCCCCATATCTACTGTATGGGCACTGGCCTTATTGGTGGCAGTTTCAATATCTTTTGATAAGGCCAGGCTCCTTTCCATACCCAGCGGTTTAAAAATTCTTTCGGTGATAAAGGTGGCCCATGATTGGCCGGTGACTTTAGGAACAATTTCTCCCGCTGTCATAAAGGCCGCATTACAATAACCCCATTTGCTGCGGAAACCGTACATCGGTTTTACTTTTCCGAATTTATCCCTCACTTCCGCCGTGGTCAGGTCAGAATCGAAATACATAAAATCTCCCTGGAAGGTTTCAAAGCCCAGACGGTGGCATAGCAGGTCGGTAATGGTGGCTTCTTTGGCCACCCATGGGTCGTATAATTTGAAATCGGGCAGCCATTTCTGTACTTTATCATTCAGTGATAATTTCTTCTCGCTTTCCAGCATGGCCAGTGCAGTACCGGTAAAAGCTTTGGTATTACTGCCAATCATGAACAAGGTATTTTCATCCACCAGGTTCTTTGTATCAGCCTCTTTCACCCCGTAACCTTTTATATGAATTACTTTGCCGTCTTTAATAACGGCGACAGCCACACCGGGAATTTTCCAGAAACCGAGGGCATCCTCTACATAACGGTCAAGGCTGTCGCCGATGAATGAACGCTGGGTTGACTGTGAATGGCTGCTGACAGCAAGGAGAAATGCTATCCCTGCCAGTAAGATTTTCTTTGGCATTGAATGGTTTTGGTTAATTGAAGAAAAACAACAGGTTGCTGTTGTGGTTAATGACGGGGAAATTACTTTTCTTTTCTAACACTGGCAAAAACGGGTACTATTCCTCCAGCTCCTGTTTGAAAAGGTCAAGCGGTGGCAAACCCCTTTTAAAACGATAAAGAGATTCTTTGATGTAGTACTGGAATTCATAATCCCCGGCCATGGAAGTAAATAAATAAGAAGGACGGAAGACCCGCATAAAACTATCCAGTTGATGGCCCTCGAGCATGGTAAGCCTCCGCACCAGGGCTTTGTTGAAACGGAAGCTGATATATTTTTCCCTTTCTTCCTGCAACAGCCGCTGCTGGAAAGAGGCAATGCTTTTGTTTCGTTTGAAGCGGAACATGTTAATGATCTCATCCAGGTCGAAACCCATACCGGCGCCATATTGCGGGGTAACGGTTCTTATTTTGGGTTTCTGGTAATTAAAGATTTTGGCATAGTCGGTCCTGTTCTGCATAGAATCAAGCCGGTAATTTTTGGGTTTGATCTTCACTTCCTTCAGCACAGGGATATTTACCTGTATGGAAATATCAAAGCCCATCGGGTTCACAATCTTCAGCACCGGAAATTTCATCGTGGGCTTATTGAGGTAACTGAACCAGATCGAATCTTTCTCCTGCACTTCAATTTCGTAATAGCCTTCTGAGTTGGTAACCGTCCCCTTGCCCGAGGTACTCAATACACTCACCAGTTCAATGGGATAGTTGCGGGAACTGTCGTACACGGTACCCCTGATTTTGTAAAGCTGCCCCGAAACGGATGAGGAAAACAGCAGCAAAACAGTTAAAATATATAGTATGAGCTTCGACACTTTTTTAATATTCACTGTTTAACCAGTTAACGTATCACCTGGTTCAACTGATAATGCGGCAAGTAACAAAAGAAAGTGCTAAATCAATGATAAAACAGGAATCAGTCATTTAAAGCGGAATACACCAGCACTTTAAACTTATTGGCCGTTTCGCCGATGGTAGACCTCCATAGTTGCCGGTAAAAAATGCCGATCAGCTTTTCTTTCGGGTCTGCCCAGTAGGTAGTGGAAAATGCACCGCCCCACTCAAACACACCCTCGGGTGTCGGCAAGAGGGAACTGCCATATGGGGTGGTAATGCCAAAGCCCAGCCCGAATTTATTTCCCGCCCTGCTGATGTCGCCGATCTGGTTCATCGTCATCATCCGCACCGTGTTGCGTGACAATAACCGCTTGCCATTATATGTACCGCCATTTAACAGCATTTGCAAAAAAACCGCATAGTCCTTTGCCGTAGAAGAAAGGCCTCCGCCACCCGAGTAGTAAGTGTTTTTTTCCATTGTAGGATAATCAGTAAACACGGCTCCGTTAAAATCTGTCATGGTGCCGGGTTTCTCCAGTTTTTTGTCTTTTTCAACATACAGGTTTACCAGCCGGTCATGTTTGGAAGCGGGCAGGTAAAAATAGGTATCACTCATCCCGAGGGGTTCAAATATCCTTTTTTGGAAAAAGGCATCCAGGCTTATGCCGGAAAAATATTCTACCAGGTAGCCGAGTATATCCGTATTAAAGCCATAGGTGAATTTTTCACCGGGCTGGTGCATCAGCGGCAATTTGGCAATTGTTTTCACATCTTCTGCAAGGGACCGGCTGTTGTCCACACCAATACCGGCCATTAAATGTGCTTTGGCATAAATGGCGTTGGCTTCTTTGGTGCCGATCTGCGGGTAGCTGATACCGGAAGTATGCGTAAGCAACTGGCGAATGGTAACTTCTGATTTGGCAGGCACTGTTGTGTAAGTAGTATCAGCCGGATTGAATTTGTCTAACACCTGCTGTTTGGCAAATTCAGGTATGTAGCGGCTTACCGGATCGTCCAGTAAAAATTTACCTTCTTCATACAACATCATAATGGCAACACTGGTTACTGCCTTTGTTTGTGAGGCAATGCGGTAAATATTATCGGTGCGGATGGGTTTTGTTTTTTCCGGGTCGTCATATCCAAATGCTTTATGGTAAATGATTTTTCCGTTTCTGATGATCAGCGCTACGCCGCCGTTCAGCCTTCCGTCTTCTATCCATTGGTTAATGTTTGCATCAATGCGTTGGAGTCTTTCAGCAGAAAATCCTGCTGCTTCAGGTTTGCCCGGCACTAATACTGCAACTTTAGTTGTAGTTGCAGCGGGCTGTTGTGCAAATACTGTGGCACACAATAATACAAGGTATGAGTGCAGTAGAAGCCTTTTCATATAATGAATGGTTTAAGAAAACAGGAAGATACTATGGAAATTGATGGACCAATGTTTCAATAACCCTTGGATAATGCTCATGTTCCAGTTGTTGTACCCGTTTGGCCAGTGTTTCCACCTTGTCATTTTCTAAAACGGGGCAGCTGGCCTGAAAGATTGTTTGCCCGTGATCATAAAATTCATCTACGTAATGAATAGTAATGCCGGACTCTTTTTCCTTGTTATCAATAACGGCCTGGTGTACATGATGGCCATACATGCCCTTGCCGCCATACTTTGGCAGCAGGGCAGGGTGAATGTTTACAATATGACCCCGGTAGGCATTTACCAGCGTTGCCGGAAGCTTCCATAAAAAGCCGGCCAGCACCAGCAGGTCAGTCTTTTTTTCAATCAGTTCATGCAGGTAGGCATCACCGGTAAAAAACCGTTCTTTTTCCAGCAACAAAACTGGGATGCCCTCCCTGGCCGCAATTTGTAAAACACCGGCTTTTGGATTATTGCAGGCTATGGCAACTATTTTGACTACGGGGTGTCCGCGGAAATAATCGATAATTTTTTGTGCATTAGAACCACCCCCGGAGGCAAACAGGGTTATATGTACCGTTTCGGGTACAGGGGCAGCGGCAGGCGCCTTAACAATACCCAGTTTGCTGCCCAGTTTTTTAATATAATTAGTGAAGAACCGGAATTGGCCAAATGGAAAACTCACAATCAATACGGCCATGGGCCAGATGAGGGTAATAAGCAGGATATAGATCACGGCCCACAGCCAGTCTTGCTCTACCTGCAGGGCATTCATGATCTTTTTGCCGGCAAATCCTGTTAAGCTGCCGCCAATGGCAAAGGTGCAAAGTATCAGCACCAGTTGCAGGCCGTTAACTTTCCATTTCTTCCGGAGTTTTTCAAACATAAAAATTGATAAGGGCGAAAAGGGATTGTTGTGTGCAGTGAGCCGCAAAATTGCAGAAAAAACGACCAACAATCAGGCTGAAACAGCTCATTCTTTTTTATTCAGCCAGGTTTGAATAAAACAAATTACCTGTCTGTTGAGTCTTGCTCCCCGGCTGACTGGATTATGACAAACAATGTTATGACCGTATTCCGAAACCCCTTAAACCGGCTGAAACGCAGGCTGGTAGCGGATTAAAAAAAAGTTAAACCAGTTGAACTTTTATACTGTTCCTGACTTACTTTTGCGGCTGTTTATCGGTTTTTATCCACATTTTTTCAGAATCAATTGTGTCTATGATTCCCAGTAAATCAATCGGCCGGCGACTGATAGTATCTGTTATCTCTTTATTCGTTTTTTCTATTGTTAGTAATAAAAGTTATGCGGCGGGAGACCCTGCAGCAGGTAAGGCCATTTTCATGGGTAAATGTGCCGCCTGTCACAACGTATTAAAAGACGGGACCGGTCCTGCATTAAAAGACCTGGAAACAAGGCATAAATGGGCAGATCATAATGAACTGCTGAAGTGGATCAACAACCCCGCTGCCTACATGGCCAATGATCCCTATACCCAGGGTCTGAAAGCCAAATACGGATCTATGATGACCGGTTTTGCAGATGTTACCCTTGCGGATGTAGATAATATTGTTGCATATATAAATGAAGCGGCAAAGCCGGCTCCTCCACCGCCTCCCGGTGCCGAGCAACCCCAGGCTTCCGGTAATAATGCTATTGTATTTGGGGTTATTTCCCTGATTTTAGCAGTTATCGCATTGATTCTCATGCAGGTAAACAGTAACCTGAAAAAAATGAGCGATGATGCAGAAGGCATTATGCGTCCCGAACCGGTTCCTTTCTACCGCAACAAAGCTTATATCGCAGTGCTGGCCCTCGTTTTCTTTGTAATCGGCGGTTACCTGGTGGCAAAAGGCGCTATCGGGCTGGGTCGCCAGAAGGATTACCAGCCGGAACAACCAATTTATTATTCTCATAAGGTACATGCCGGCCTCAACCAGATCAGCTGTTTGTATTGCCATGGTTCTGCCTGGGAAAGCAAGCATGCCGCTATCCCTTCAGTAAATGTTTGTATGAACTGCCACAAGTCTATACAGACCTATGAAAAAGGGCCGAAACTCTATGATGAAAACGGTAAGGAGATCAATGGTACAGCCGAGATTCAGAAATTATATACCTATGCCGGCTTCGACCCGAATAATGCTGCAAAATGGGATCCTTCCCAGATTAAGAAGCCGATCGAATGGGTGAAGATCCACAACCTGCCCGACCATGTATACTTTAACCACTCACAGCATGTAAGGGCCGGTAAGGTACAGTGCCAGAGCTGCCACGGTGAAATCACTGCCATGGATGAAGTAAAACAGGTATCTGACCTGAGCATGGGCTGGTGTGTTAACTGTCATCGCCAGACAAAAGTTGACTTTAACTACAGCGACACCAAGGGCAACAAGTTCTACAGCATCTACGAGAAGTTTCATAACGACATAAAGGCCGGCAAAATGGACAGTGTAACTGTAAGTGATATCGGCGGCCTGGAATGTCAGAAATGTCACTATTAAGATGATCGGTTCCGCGGGGCGGACAAATTTTCAAATTAGATAAATTTTCAAATAGATAGTAATGAGCCAAAACAAGTACTGGCAAAGCTTCGGAGAAGTGAACGATCCGGAAAATTTCAAAAAACTCACGCAGGATGAGTTTAAGGAAGAACTTCCGTTTGAAGGCTTTGATGACAAAGGACTGATAGATGCCAAAGCGCCCCGCAGGGATTTTTTGAAATACCTCGGCTTCAGCACAGCTGCAGCTACACTGGCAGCCAGTTGTAAAGTGCCTGTTCGCAAGGCAATTCCTTATGCCAACAAACCCGAAAACCTGGTGCCGGGTGTGGCAAAATACTATGCAACTACCTATGTGCAGGAAGGTGATGTGGTACCGGTAGTAGCAAAAGTGAGAGATGGCCGGCCTGTAAAAATAGAGCCGAACGTTCTGGCCAACAGCAGCTACGCTACCGGCGGTACTTCTGCCAGGGCCCAGGCCTCCGTTTTGGATCTCTATGATATGTACCGCCTCAAGTACCCGCAACACAGGGTAGCCGGCAGTGCTGCAGGTGAAGTGAAGTTTGAAGAAGTACCCACATTTGAGCAATTCGATAAACTGGTGGGTGATGCCATGAAGGCTGCAACCGGCTCTGTTGTATTACTTACTTCTACTGTTGTTTCCCCCTCTACAAAAGAAATTATCGCCAAATTCCCCAACCTGAAGCATGTACAGTACGACGCTGTTTCTTACAGCGGTATGTTGCTGGCCAATGAAGCTACAGGGTTTGGCAAAAAAATACCTTCTTATGATTTTGGTGCCGCTAAAGTAATTGTTGGCATCGGCGCCGATTTCCTCGGTACCTGGCTCAGCCCGGTAGAATATGCGAAAGGCTATGCAAACGGCCGCCGCATCAATGAAAAGAACCCGGTAATGAGCAAGCATTACCATTTTGAAGGCCACCTGAGCATGACCGGTTCTAATGCTGATGAAAGATACACACATCGCCCTTCTGAAACCGGCGTTGTAGTGGCTGCACTGGCTGCTGCTGTGGGTGTGGCCGGGGTTAGCTCTTCTGTAACAGATGCAAAACTGAAAGCAGGTATCGAAAAAGCAGCAGCAGATCTTAAAGCGGCTAACGGACAAGCCCTTGTGGTTTGCGGCAGCAACGATAAAGAAGTGCAGGTGCTGGTAAATGCCATCAACAGTACCATCGGTGCCTATGGCAAAACCATCGACTGGAGCAAACCGGTGAATTACCGCCAGGGCATCGACAGCGAATTTGCCCAGCTGATAGCGGATATGGAAGCAGGTACGGTAGGTACTTTGATGATCGCCGGTGCCAATCCCGCCTACACCTGGTATGATGCAGATAAGTTTAAGGCAGCCCTGAAAAAAGTGAAAGTGACTGTTTCCTTCAATGAAAAAATGGATGAAACCACTTCACTCTGTGAATTTGTTCTTCCCAATCATCACTATCTCGAAAGCTGGGGAGATGCCGAGCCGAAAGCCGGAATCATCGCCTTCCAGCAACCCACCATATACCCGCTGTTCAAAACCCGTCCTTACCAGACTTCCCTGTTAAGATGGAGCGGCAGCACGCAGGACTACGAAGATTATTTTAAGGCCTATTGGGTGGGCAAACTTGGATCAGAAGATGCCTTCAACAAGGCGCTCCAAAATGGTGTGAAGGAAGATGCACCGGCTGCACCGTCAGCCGGCGCTTACAATGGTGGCGCTGTAGCAGCAGCAGCAGCTGAAATTGCCGGGTATAAAAAAGCCACAGGTACCGAAGTGGTAGTGTACCAAAAAGTATCTGTTGGTACCGGTGCTCAATCCGGCAACCCCTGGTTACAGGAACTGCCTGATCCGGTATCAAAGGCCACCTGGGATAACTATGCATTGATTTCCATACCGAAGGCCAAAGAATTAGGCATTAAGGTAGACATGGATTATGAATACTATCCGGAAAAGCCTGTTATTGAACTGACAGTCGGAAAGAATAAAGTGGAGTTGCCGGTACTGGTTATTCCGGGTATGAATGCTGATACCATTGCCGTAGCAGTAGGATACGGAAGATCAGCCGAATTGGGTGTTTCTGCTGACGGAGTAGGTAAAAATGCTTACCCCCTTGCTACTTTCAACGGTACTACGGTTAATTATGTAGCTACCGGGGTCACTGCTACCAACCTCAAGAAGAAATACAAGCTGGCGCAAACACAAAAACATAACTCATACGAAAACCGCCAGGAAGTAGTACGGGAAACCACACTGGCTTCTTTCAAAAAAGACCCTGAAGTTATTGTTGCTTACAGCAAGCATCTGCAGGATGCCTTCTATAATAATTCCAACGGCAATTTCCGCAGCAATGCCACCCTGTATCCGGATCCTAACACCCGGCAGCAGGAGATACACTGGGGGATGAGCATTGATATGAATGCCTGTAACGGATGCGGCGCCTGTATTGTATCCTGTCATGCCGAGAACAATGTACCGGTGGTAGGAAAGCGGGAGGTACTCCGTTACCACGATATGCACTGGCTGCGTATCGACCGTTATTTTATCTCTGATGAAAAAGATCCTGATAACCTGAAAGGGGTGGTTTTCCAGCCGATGATGTGCCAGCACTGCGACAATGCTCCTTGTGAGAACGTTTGTCCCGTAGCCGCCACCAACCACAGTCAGGAAGGTATCAACCAGATGACCTATAACCGTTGTATCGGTACAAGGTATTGTGCCAACAACTGTCCGTATAAAGTACGCCGTTTCAACTGGGCTGATTATACCGGTGCCGACAGTTTCCCTAACAACCGCGACCAGCAACTGGTGGGTAAACTGGATAGTGTGATTGAGCAGATGAATGATGATCTCACCCGCATGGTTTTGAACCCGGATGTAACCGTACGTTCAAGGGGTGTTATCGAAAAATGCTCTTTCTGTGTGCAGAAGATACAGGCAGCCAAACTGGACGCCAAAAAAGAAAACAGGGTGCTCGGCGGCGATGATGTGAAAACAGCCTGCCAGACTGCTTGTCCCACCAATGCTATCGTATTCGGTAATGCGGTGGATAAGAACAGCACGGTGGCTAAAGTAAGGGAAGACAATAAGCAGCGTACCTACCATGTACTCGAGCAACTGCATGTGCTGCCCAATGTTACCTACATGGCCAAGATCCGCAATACAGATGAGATCGATCCGAACTGGGGTGGAGAGCATGCAGCAGAAAGCCATGAGGAAGGCGGACATAAAACAGAAGAACATAAGACCGACAGCACTGCCAAAGTGCCCACCGGCTCAACTATGGAACAAGGACAACATTAATAGAAAATTGACTAATTAAAACTGGATGAAATCATAACCAGTTTAAAGCTTAGAATATGGCATTACTCAGATACGAATCACAGGTAAGACCTCCGCTGGTAGAAGGTGAAAAGGATTATCACCAGGTTACCGAAGACATTTGCCGACCGGTAGAAGCCGCCCCCTCAAAATTGTGGTGGGTAGGATTCCTGATCTCCGTGGGCCTGCTCATTTTCGGAATCATTTCTGTAACCGTTGAGGTGATCTATGGTACCGGTCAGTGGAACCTGAACAAGACCGTAGGTTGGGGATGGGACATCACCAACTTCGTATGGTGGGTGGGTATTGGTCACGCCGGAACCCTGATCTCAGCGATCCTGTTATTGTTCCGTCAGGGATGGAGAACAGGTGTAAACCGTGCTGCAGAAGCGATGACCATCTTTGCGGTAATGTGCGCCGGTCAGTTCCCTATCTGGCACATGGGTCGTGTATGGAACGCCTTCTTCGTATTGCCTTACCCCAATACCCGGGGTCCGCTGTGGGTGAACTTTAACTCACCGCTGCTGTGGGACGTATTTGCGATCTCTACTTACTTTACCGTTTCATTATTGTTCTGGTATTCCGGTTTGATTCCTGACCTGGCAACATTGCGTGACAGGGCCAAGAAAAAATGGAGCAAAATGTTTTATGGGGTGGCTGCTTTCGGATGGACAGGCAGCACCAAACACTGGCAGCGTCATGAAGCATTGTCGCTGGTACTCGCCGGCTTAAGTACACCGCTGGTATTGTCTGTACATACCATCGTATCCTTCGACTTCGCCACCTCCGTAGTTCCGGGCTGGCATACGACCATCTTCCCGCCTTACTTCGTTGCCGGTGCCATCTTCTCCGGTTTCGCCATGGTGCAAACACTGCTGGTGGTAACCCGTAAAGTACTGGCACTGGAAGAATATATCACCATTGAACACATTGAAGTAATGAACAAGGTGATAGTACTTACCGGTTCTATCGTAGGTATAGCCTACCTCACCGAGTTGTTCATGGCCTGGTATTCTGCGGTTGAATACGAAAACTTTGCCTTCTTTGAAAACAGGCTGAATCTTAATAGTCCTTATGGATGGAGCTACTGGCTGATGATGGGATGTAACGTATTGTCTCCCCAGATCTTCTGGTTCAGGAAAATGAGAAGAAACCTCTTTGTTACCTTCTTCATGTCCATCCTGGTTAATATCGGTATGTGGTTCGAACGTTTTGTGATCATCGTAACCTCCGTTTACCGTGATTACCTGCCCAGCGCCTGGAGTACTTATTATACACCGACTATCTGGGAGGTTGGTTTCTATATGGGAACCTTTGGATTGTTCTTTACCTGTTATTTCCTTTTCTCCAAGTTCTTCCCGGTAATTGCCATCGCAGAGATCAAACATATCCTGAAGAAGAGCGGACACACATACAAAGAGAAAATGGACGAACTGGAGCATGAATCAACCGACGAGTTTGGACACAAACATGGACATGATCACGGTGCTTAATTGATTTAAAACTTATCACTCAGAACTGAAATAAAATGGCTGTAAAAAAATTCATAACAGGAAATTTTCACGATGAGGCTGTACTGTTTCCTGCGGTAAAGAAAGTTCGCCGTGCCGGTTATAAGCTGCACGATGTTTATACACCTTTTCCCATTCATGGCCTGGATCATGCAATGGGCCTGCGTGACACCAGCCTGCATACGGCCGGTTTCATTTACGGTATTACCGGTACGGCCACTGCGGTGGGCTTCATTACCTGGGCATTGACGAGAGACTGGCCGATCAACTTTGGCGGTAAACCTTTCTTTGCCTTACCGGCGTGGATTCCCATCACATTCGAGCTGACTGTATTGTTTGCTTCTGTGGGTATGGTACTTACTTTCTGTTATCTCTGCCAGCTGGCACCCTTTGTAAGAAAAGACCATTTCAACCCCCGCTCTACCGATGACACATTTGTTATGGCGCTGGAATGTACCAGTAAGACCAACGAAGCAGAAGCCATGAGCTTTTTACAAAGCCTCGGCGCTGCTGAAGTACAGGTACAATACAAAGAAACAGGCTGGTGGATCGGCCGGTACGACAGGGAAGGAAAAAGATTCGAAAGAAACAAAACAGAAGAAGCAGTTCATTAATCATTCTATAATCAACTGATGATGAAAAAATTTGGGATCATAGCAATATGGGTAGTAGCAACAACAGCAATGATCAGCTGTAACCAGGTCAGGCGCAGCCCCGGCCGTGCCTACATGCCCGATATGGCGTACAGCAGGGCATATGAAACATATGCTTCTACCGAAAACCTGAAACAAAAAGGTATTCACTATACAGGTCAGCCAGTGGCTGGTACTATTGCCAAAGGTGATATGCCCTGGGTATATCCTTATAAGAACGATTCAGCCGGATATGCCAATTCTGCCAATGTAACCAATCCGCTGCCCCCGCTTGATGCAAAAGATTACCTCGAAGCATCCAGGCTTTACCTCGTTAACTGCGGTATCTGCCATGGAGAAAAGCTTGACGGTAACGGCCCCCTGTGGAATGGCGGTAACGGTCCTTTTACAGCGGCTCCAAGGAACCTGGTAACAGATCCGGTAGCCCTGAACCTGAAAGAGGGAACCATGTTCCATTCTATTACCTACGGTAAAAACCTGATGGGCGGCCATGCATCTCAGCTCAGCACCAAACAGCGCTGGATGATCGTTCATTATATTAAGGAAAAACAGGCTACTGCTGCTCCGGCTGCAGGTACCGGTAAAGCTCCGGCACCGGCCAAAGACAGCACAGCAAAGAAATAACGACAACTATTTGATAGATTTTATAAACGAACACTGATGTCAATAAAGGAAAAATTTATCGTACCGAAGAGATACAACAGTATTGCCATTGCACTGATGGTAATCGGTGTGCTGGCCATCATCGGTTTGTATGTTACCCATGGCGCCAAAGATGATGCACATAAGCAGGCCCGCTTCTGGGCTTCGCTGCTGCACAACAGCGTTTACTTTTTGCTGGTGGTCAATGCATCCATGTTCTTCATCTGTGCCACTACCTTAGCATGGGGAGGATGGCAAATGGCTTTCCGCCGGGTGCCTGAAGCTATTTCAGCGGTGGTTCCTGTAATCGGTGTTATCAGCGCTGCTATTTTACTGGCTATCTGTTTCAGCGATAACCATACCATCTATCACTGGACAGATGCAGAGCATGTAAAACATGATAAGATCCTCAATTTCAAAAAAGGGTTTTTGAATAAAGGCTTCTTTGCTTTCATGACTGTTTTCACAGTGGTGGCCTGGTCATTTTTGGGATGGAAAATGAGGCAACTTTCCCGCAGCCTGGATGAAAATCCGCTCACAACAAGGGAAGAAGGCAAAAAATATATCTGGAAAAATACCGTTTGGGCAGCCTTATATATTATCGTTTTTTCTCTCACTGTAATGTCATCCATTCCCTGGCTTTGGCTCATGAGTATTGATGCCCACTGGTACAGTACCATGTACAGCTGGTACACTTTTGCCAGTTCCTTTGTGGCGGGTATGGCGCTGATTGCCTTATTTGTGGTGTACCTGAAAAATACCGGGTATCTTGAATATACTAATGAAGAGCACCTGCACGACATCGGTAAATTCATGTTTGCCTTCTCCATCTTCTGGACCTATCTATGGTTCTCCCAGTTCATGCTGATCTGGTATGCCAACATTCCGGAAGAAACTACCTATTTCAAACCAAGGGCCCAGGGTATTTACAGCGGAATTTTCTGGCTGATGTTTATCATCAATTTCCTTGCTCCGTTGTTATTGTTGATGAGGAGAGGGGCAAAGAGGAACTATGGCACCATCACCTTTATGGCCCTGCTGATCATTTTTGGTCACTGGCTCGATTTCTTCCAGATGGTGTTCCCGGGTCCTTCACCGGATCATGTGCCGATGCTGTTGTATGATTTTGGTGTGGCTTTAGGATTTGTAGGGCTGATCATGTTTGTAACCGGCAGGGCACTGAGCAAAGCACCGTTGCTGGCCAAAAACCACCCGTTTGTGAAAGAAAGTTTGATACATCATACCTAGTTGTAAAAACAAAGTATTGAACCTGTAATAACAATTTATTATTTAGCATTTAGATCTGATTAATTATGCAGACTATTTTCATCGTTGCCATTTTAGTGCTGGGCTTTCTGATCACATTCCAGATAGCCAAGGCCAGTGAATATGTAGCCGTTTTGCGTGGCCTTGAAAGGTCCCGCAAACAGAGCAACAAGATCAACGCCTTTATGCTGCTGGCCTTCCTGGTCCTCGGCCTGATCGGTGTCTATTACTGCAACGAAAAACTAAAAGGAAAGATACTGGGTGCGCCGGCCTCTGATCATGGGGTGCTGGTTGACAGGATGCTGTACATCACCCTCGCTATTACTTTTATTGTATTTGTGATTACACAGGTAGCCCTTTTCTGGTTTTCGTACAAATACCAGGAGTCTGATAAACGCAAAGCCTTCTTTTATCCGCATAATAACAAACTGGAACTGATCTGGACAGCTATTCCCGCTATTACCCTCACTATCCTGGTGGGTTTCGGAATATTTTACTGGTTCAAGATCACCGGCGATGCACCTAAAGATGCCATGCAGGTTGAAGTGGTGGGTAAGCAGTTTGGATGGGAGTTCCGCTATCCCGGAAAAGACGGTATCCTCGGTAAAAAGTATTTCAAGAACGTAAGCCCCGAAAAGAATAACCCTGTCGGCCAGTTATGGGACGATCCTGCCAACCAGGATGATGTATTCGTTGAACAGGAAATGCACCTGGTGGTGAACAAACCGGTAAAACTGGTGATAGGAGCCAAAGATGTAATTCATGATGTGGGATTGGCCCATTTCCGGATGAAAATGGATGCGGTACCCGGCACACCTACTACCATGTGGTTCACTCCCAAATACACCACCAAGCAAATGAAGGAAATGACCGGCAACCCCGACTTTGTATATGAAATCTCCTGCGACCAGATGTGCGGTAAAGGCCACTGGAGTATGAGAGGTACCATCGTGGTGGAAACACAGGAAGAATTTGATGCCTGGATGGCAGCCAAGAAGCCCCAGTACCTGGTGGCAAATCCTGACAAGGATCCGGCTGCAAAGAAAGACACCGCCACTGCTAAAACAACCGCAGCTGCAGCAACACTGAACATAAAAACAAGAAATTAATAAAGCAAACAGCAAACGCTGAAAACTGAAAAGACTATGAGTGAAGTAACGAATGCACAATCCGGAGCCGTTATCGCACCTGCGATACATCATGATGAGCATGATGTTCATCATCACAAGGAATCATTTGTTTCGAAGTACATCTTCAGCATGGACCACAAGACCATCGGTAAGCAGTTCCTGATTACCGGTATCATATGGGCCATCATCGGGGGATTGTTTTCGGTATTGTTCCGTTTGCAGCTCGGTTACCCGGATCAGACCTTCCCCATCCTGGAAACAGTATTCGGCCATTGGGCCAAAGGCGGACAGATCCAGCCTGAGTTCTATTACGGCTTGGTAACCATTCACGGTACGGTACTGGTGTTCTTCGTATTGACGGCAGGATTGAGCGGTACATTTGCCAACCTCCTTATTCCCCTGCAGATCGGTGCCAGGGATATGGCCTCTCCGTTCCTCAACATGCTCTCTTACTGGTTCTTCTTCCTGGCCAGTGTGGTGATGTTATCATCCATTTTTGTTCATACAGGCCCTGCCTCCGGCGGATGGACGATGTATCCGCCGCTGAGTGCATTGCGCCAGGCCGGTGATGGCCAGAAGATCGGTACAGACCTCTGGCTGATCAGTATGGCACTGTTCATTGTATCATCACTGCTGGGCGGCCTTAACTATATTTCTACCATCCTCAACATGCGTACAAAAGGTATGACCATGACGAGGATGCCGCTGACCATGTGGGCCATGTTCTTTACCGCCGTTTTAGGGGTACTGTCATTCCCGGTATTGCTGTCAGGTGCTATCCTCCTGTTGTTCGACAGGAACCTCGGTACCAGCTTTTACCTTAGTGATATCGTGGTGAATGGTGAAATATTACCGAATGAAGGCGGCAGCGCCATTTTGTACCAGCACTTGTTCTGGTTCCTCGGCCACCCGGAAGTATATATCATCCTCTTGCCTGCCATGGGTATGGTGTCAGAGATATTGTCGGTCAATTCAAGAAAACCCATCTTCGGCTACATGGCTATGTTGGGCTCCTTGTTTGCCATCTGTATCCTCGCCTTCCTGGTGTGGGCACACCATATGTTCGTAACCGGCCTCAACCCCTTCCTGGGTTCAGTATTCGTGTTGCTGACATTGCTGATTGCCGTGCCTTCGGCCATCAAGGTGTTTAACTGGCTAACAACGTTGTGGAGAGGAAATATCCGCTTCACACCGGCTACCTTGTTTGCCATTGGTTTTGTGAGCTTATTTATTTCCGGTGGTTTGACCGGTATCTTCCTCGGTAACTCAACTATTGACATTCACCTGCATGATACCATGTTCGTAGTGGCACACTTCCATATAGTAATGGGTGTGGCTTCCTTCTTCGGCATGTTTGCCGGTGTGTATCACTGGTTCCCGAAAATGTTTGGCCGCTACCTCAATAATACATTAGGGTATATCCACTTCTGGGTAACTATGATCGGCGCTTACCTCATTTTCTGGCCCATGCACTACCAGGGCCTGGCAGGTGTGCCCCGTCGTTACCTCGATAAAAGGGGTTGGGTTTCCTTTAACGG
>DASUDW010000384.1:0-4537 GCA_036275415.1 Chitinophagaceae bacterium
CGTACAAGATTATCAACTTGCCAATCTTCTATGTAGTCAAATTGAGCAGGAAGTACAACGCTCATGTTTGTGTCAAGCAAGCCTTCCTTTCCATTTTCGCTGTAGATGTAAGCAAAGGTGTTTCCGTCGTAACCATGAATGCCCGTAATATTTTTCTGTGGTCTGTCACACGAGATAATGAACGAAAGAAAAAGTAGAGTGACTGCTTTCATAATATGGCATGTAACACATAAATATACGACACTCTTCGAGAATATTTTAAATCACATTCCTTGAAAATCAAGTTATTGCAATTCGCAATTTTCATTGCAAATCTGGTAATACAACTACCGTTCGCAATTCTTATTGCAGAAGACTTTTGTAGTTTACAAGTCAATCTTACCGCTCCGCCAACGATCATCAAGCGGACTTATTAAATTTAAAAGGTGTTTTATAAGTAATTTTTCAGTTCACTTTCACCACCACTTCAACCGGTTTGTAAAGGCGTTGCTTCTCATTCAGCATCCAGGCGGGGTATATTTCTTCATCGTAAGTGCCGCAGAGGGAGTACACATCATCATTCGTGGCAGAAATAATAATGCTTTCGAAGAGGTCCTTCTTTTTATCAGGGCGGGTATAGCTTATTTTAATATTGTAGTGCTCCAGTTTAAAATGGCTGCGGGTTACCCATACATAATTGTCTTTTGCAAAAGGAAAACGGATGTGTTGGGGTTGGGCCGGATTCTCATTATCAATGTATCCTTTAAAAGTGGTGCGGGGCGGGTTTTGCCAGAAATCAGCTACCCGTTTGCCATTGCTGTCAATAAGGCTGATCGTTAAACCTTTCAATAAAGCCGTGTCTTTGTCGGTATGAATATATACCACTACGATGGCCGACATATCAAAAGGGCAATGCTGTGCTTTTGTGGCTGTAGTTATGGAAAGCAGGAAGAAGGAAAGGATGAAATATTTTATCATGACTTCCTGATTCATCTCCGGCATTTATTACACAAGGATTTTAGCCTTCCAGGTGAAAACTGATAACGATCATCCGGGATTGTATGCGGTCGAATACATTGGAGTAGCGCAGGCCCGCATCCCTTGCATGGATGTTGCGCATGCCGTTGCTGATCTTTATTTCAGGGGAGAAGATGAAACTTTCAAAAAAGAAATTGAAGCCCAGGCCAAATTCGGGACCAAAATCATATTTCTCGATCTTAACCAGTTCTTCTGCCCGCTTAGCCCTGGCATTACTGGCCATATCAATATCGGCTTTAAAGCCGGCCAGGGTGTACACCCTGAAATTGCCGATACGGTCACTCTGGAATTTTACCTGTATGGGAAAACTCATGATCACCGATTCCACTTTTTTAGTGGCCTGCAGGTTGCCGTCAATATCGGGGTGGCGAAGGCTGTAAAAGATGTTTCGCTCAATGAACATCAGTTGCGGGTTGAAGCGCAGCTGAAAACGGTCGGATAACCGGGCCGTAGCATGCAGGCCCAGGGTAAGGCCGCCGGAATTAGTAGGCTCGGCCACCAGCACACTATCACCCACCAGCAACCGCGGATGCATTTCGGTATGAAAACGGGCCAGGTTTACCCCTACTGTAATACCAAAGTAGTACGGCTTTTCATCGTGGTCGTACATATTCAGGTCGGTGCGGCCATGGGTAAATTGTGCCGAACTGTTCAGGGAAAGCAATAACAGGCAGAGTAAGACAACCGCCCCGGCAATAGTATTACAGGTATATGAACGGTTTATTTCTTTTTTCTTCCGGCGTAAATGCAACATATTCCTAAGGTAAGCGGATCAAAACCGGTAGCGGTAAAGCCCACTTTGTTTAAAATGTCAATAAATGCCTGGCGATCGGGAAATGCATTGGCGGATTCGTTCAGGTACTGATAGGCTTCTTTGTTTTGCCTGAACCACCGGGCTACTTGAGGGGCCACTATACCCATGTACAAGTTATACAAACCCTTTACTGCCCGTATCCGCGGCTTTGAAAATTCCAGAACGATCAGCCGTCCGCCGGGTTTTAATACTCTCAGCATTTCGGCAAGGCCTTTTTCCAGGTTTTCAAAATTCCGGACCCCAAAGGCCACCATCACGGCATCAAACGTATTTTCTGCAAAGTTTATTGTTTCAGAATCCCCGGTATGTAAGTGGATCTTGCCTGTAAGACCTTCTTTTTCAACTTTTTTTCTCCCAAGGTCCAGCATGCCTTCCGAAATGTCAATACCATCCACCCGGTCGGGGTTCAGCAGGCGGCAGGTCATTATGGCCATATCGGCTGTACCGGTAGCTACATCCAGTATATGGCGGGGGTTATCCTTTTTCAGCATCCGGATGGCTTTTTTTCGCCAGCTAATATCAATATTGGCCGAGAGCAGGCGGTTCATAACATCATACCGGCCGGCAATTTTATCAAACATTTCGGCCACCTGCGCCTTTTTGCCTTTTTCCGATTCTTTGAAAGGTGTAATATGGTCGTGGGGCAATGATTGTGACATGGGGGGCAAAGGTAGCGCTGGTTGCTGGTTTCTGGTCACTTGTTTAAAGTTTTATAGCAGTAAGTTTCCGTTATCTTGCGGCCTGCATGGAAATCGTTTCAGCGAAATATATAATCAGCAGTGCTACCTGGAAACAATGCCCGCCGCCCTCACTGGCGGAGTATGCATTTATAGGCCGCAGTAATGTGGGCAAGTCATCGCTCATTAACATGCTGACTAATAAGAAAGGCCTTGCAAAAATTTCTGCTACACCGGGAAAAACACAGCTGATCAACCATTTTGAAGTGATATCATCTGATAAGAAGAAATGGTTCCTGGTGGACCTGCCGGGCTATGGTTATGCAAAGGTTTCGCAACGCTCCAGGAACAACTGGGGCAATATGATTGAATCGTATATCCGTAAAAGGGAGAACCTCATAAACCTGTTTGTACTGATCGACAGCCGGCATGAGCCGCAGACTATTGATATTGCATTCATCAATCAGTTAGGGGAGTGGCAGGTGCCGTTTGCCATTGTGTTTACCAAAGCTGATAAAAATAAACCCGGCGCCACCAAAAGAAATGTGCAGGCCTTTCTCGATGCCCTATCCGATAAGTGGGAAGAACCTCCTCCCTTCTTTGTTACTTCTGCTATAAGTAAAGAAGGAAGGCCACTCTTGCTGGACTTTATTGCTGATCTAAATACCCATATTTCAGGCTTAAAGCCATAAATACTACGAATAGGGTATTTTTTGTTGAAGATTTATGCCTATTTTGCAGCCAATTACGGACTGTTCATGAAAACCATCTTATCCGAACGAAACATTGTTGTCGTACTTTTTGTAATGGTGCTCATTACTTTCTCCCTGGCTCAGGAAGACAGTAAGAAAATGGAGAAGGCCTTTACAGGGGTACAGCAGCATAATGCCCGGCAACTCCTGGTACAACAGGCCACACCTGCGGAAAAGCCAACAACTTTTCTTCGCTGAGATTAACGCAACAACGGCCGCCCACCGCAACTTTTTTTCTGCATGAAAAGAGTCATAACCCTTATACTTTTTTTGTTTCCCCTTTTTTTGGCTGCACAGGCAGATAAAAAAATCAAACAACGGTTTTTTGCCGGTGACTCGGTGGCGCAAAAGATCAATGATTTTAAAGACAGTGTAGCCCGGGCCGACAGCCTGAAGCGGGATGAAGAGGCACAACGGAATATTGAAAATATTGTTGCCATTCAAAATGAAAATAAAGCCCGGCAGAAAAGGGCCGCTTTTACCCGTATCGGTATTGGCCTGTCTTTCCTGGCACTATTGATAATGGGTTTGTTGAGAAGAAGGAAGCTTCAAAAGAGGTGACAAAGGCATTGACAGGAATTGCATCCCGCCTTTACGGTTTACCTGCCGTAATTATCAGTTTACAATTTTATTGGCGCAACTGCTGCTGGCAAAGGCTTCCGGTTTGGCTTTGAAAGCAAAGCCCATTCCCAGGATGTAACCCATGGCTTCCTTCAGCGCATCATTGCTCTTGAAGCTGGGGTTGGTGTTGATGTCGGCATGTACTTCCATATCCACATCATACACCGTAAACAGGTTGCAGAGTTCATAGGCAATTTCAATGCTCTTGGCCACTTCCATCAGCATTCTTTCCTTGATGGTGAATTGCTGCCGGGTTTTTTCATTGTGGATGAACATGAAGCCACCATGCCCTTCCCGCAGAAAGACGATAACGGTGGCAAACTCTGTTTCCTGTCCTTTTACCTGGGAGTCGGTACCGATGCAAACCTTCAGGCGATAACCTTTTTCGGTTTCCCGCCGGATGGCATTTTCAACAGCTTCCAGAATGGGTAATTCAATCGGGTCGCCATTAAATTTTCTCCAACGCATATAAAAAGAGGTTTTCCTAAGTTACAGGAAAACCTCTTAATTACAAAAGGGCACGGATTAACCTTCTGATAACAGAAGGAGGGAAGGGGTTATTGTTTAACGAATTTGTCGGTCCATTGCTCATTGCCGTTTATAAACCGGATGATGTACATACCGCCGGTAATGCCGGTAGCGGTAATATTATTCAG
>DASUDW010000385.1:0-16582 GCA_036275415.1 Chitinophagaceae bacterium
GATTGTAATCCCAGGCGGTGTGGCTGGTGGCCGAAACGCAGAAAAGGCATGTGAAATCAAAGGCCGGGTATACACTGAAAGTCAGTTGAAAGGTATGCCCTATCAGCAGGTTTGTGCTTTGCTGAATATTCAGCCCTGATCATTTAATTGAAAAATGTTTAAGCCGTCTCATTTTCCTGAGACGGCTTTTTCTTTTTTCCCTGTAAAGCTTTCTGCATTAATTTGTGCCTCTAATTATAAGTATGAAAAAAGTATGTTTATTCTTTACCGGGGTCATAATTGCTATGGCAAACTTTGCACAGCCCCGGATCATTTCCGGCCCCATGCTGGGACCAGTTGAACTCAGGGATGCGAAGATCTGGGTGGAAGTTTCACCTGAAGTAAAAACAGTTTCGCTGCAATACAACAAAAAAGGCGAAACTAAACTTAAGACGGTCGCTTATAAAGGCGAATTAGGCAATGAGTTTAATCCTATCAGTTTTACAGTGGGAGGCCTTGATTTTAATACAACTTACCAGTACAAAGTGCTCATAAACGGTAAGCCAACAGCTAATGGCGGCGAGTTTACCACCAAAGATCTCTGGCAATGGAGAAAGCCTGCCCCGGATTTTAGTTTCCTTACCGGCTCCTGTTCTTATTTCAACGAACCGGTTTTCGACAGGCCGGGTAAACCTTATGGCGGAGATTCTTCCATATTTGAAACGATGGCCAAAGAAAAGGCCGCTTTTATGCTCTGGTTAGGCGATGCCTGGTATACAAGAGATGTAGATTATTATAGTGAGTGGGGCTTGTGGTACAGGGCCAGCCACGACAGGGCGCTGCCGGTGCTGCAGCCGTTTTTTAAGGCTATGCCGCAGTTTGCCATCTGGGATGATCATGATTATGGTCCCAACGATATCGGTAAGAATTATATCCTGAAAGAGGCCAGCCGTAAAGTATTCAATAGTTATTTCTGCAACCCCTCCGCCGGTGAAAACGGGCAAGGTATTTACACTATGACCAACTGGGGCGATGTGGATGTGTTTATGACCGACGACCGCTGGTGGCGCAGCGCCGATGCGATGAAGGATTCTGTAGATGGTAAACCCAACCCCGAAAAGAGGGTATTGGGCAAACAGCAAATGGAATGGTTGAAAAATTCATTATTATACAGCAATGCAACTTTTAAGATCATTGCTTTTGGCAGCCAGGTACTGAACCCTGTATCCCCTTTTGATAAGCTTTGGGATTTTCCGGTAGAGTATGATGAACTGATGAATTTTTTAAAGGATAATAAAATAAATGGTGTTGTTTTTTTAACCGGAGACCGGCATCACAGTGAGATCATTAAGGTAGACAGGCCAGGTACCTATTCGCTGTACGATATTACCTCATCACCGCTCACTTCCGGTACCCATAAATTTGGCGGGCCGGAAAAGGATAATCCGTACCGGGTATTGGGTATTGATGAAAAACAGAACTATACCCGTATATCTTTCAGTGGCAAAAGAAATGATCGTAAAATGACCGTGGAGTACCTCGGTATTAAAGGTGAAAAACTGGGCGAGTGGACCATCTCTGAAAAAGAGCTGAAAACACCGCAGTAAATTAGCGATTGCTATGACAATCTATTTCGGATACGAAAAACAAAAAGTACTCCAGGCGCTGCGCTATCATTTTATCAGCCGGCCCGAGATACGCATCATGCTCATCATGGTAAATGTGTTTGCCATCATGTCAATCACCTTGTATGCGTTAAAGAAAATAACTCCCATGGCCTTTTTCATCGGTTCATTTTTATGGGTCGTACTGATGATCAGTTTCTGGTTCATACTGCCGGCCCTGGTTTACCGCAGGGCTGCTACTTTTCAGCATGAGTTCAGCATGACGTTTGAAGAAGACGGGTTTCAGCTGGCGCATGAAAAAGGGTCAAGGTCATGGCAGTGGAATGCATTAAAAAATTACCTGGAAAGCCCACATTTTTTTCACCTGTATTTTGACAGCCGGTCTTTTTTCCTGGTGCCCAAAAGCGGATGTAAGGATACAGATGAGGTCTTTGCCCTCCGTCAACTAATAAAATCCAAAGTAAAAAAAGGATAGGCTACAACTCCTTTTCCATGACATAGTGGGGGATAGTAACTTCTGTAAACTCATCACTGCTTACTTTGTAACCCATTTTTTCGTAGAAACCGGCGGCATTTTTCCGGGCATGCATGGATAATATTTTGTAGCCCCTGTCCCTTGCTATATTTTCAGCAAAGGTCATAAGGGCCCGGCCGATACCTTTTCCCTGCAGGTCGTTGAGCACTGCCATCTGGCGAAGACGTACTGTATCCTGATTTTCTTCCACCAGCATACAGCATCCCAGGATATCATCATCATCGAAAGCGCCGATCAGGATGTTATTTTTTTCCTGTTCCAGTTCATCTGAGTTGAAAGTAAGTCCCAGCGGTTTACGCAAAATGTTATCCCGAAGGGTTATCATTAACTGATATTCAGGAGATCCGTGTTCAATGATTTTTAATGCCATAACCTAAAGTTTTGCCCCGGAGATGTTCAAAATACAAAGAACTTGGCTAACTGCCAACCGTTTGTTTGCCTATTTTATCCGGATTTCAAATTAAATAATATCATGGTATATTCATTTTCAGCAGTTTGGGAAAATCGGGAAAAAAATGGCTTTCCGATGCTGATTAATTCAAAAAGTATATTTTTGCTGCCAATAAACAAAACTTTAAGAACATGTCAGACATTGCATCAAGAGTTAAAAAGATCATCGTTGACAAACTGGGTGTAGATGAAGCAGAAGTAACCAATGAGGCTTCATTTACCAACGATCTGGGCGCCGATTCATTAGATACGGTAGAACTCATTATGGAATTCGAAAAGGAATTCAATATCTCCATTCCGGACGAGCAGGCTGAAACCATTACTACGGTTGGACAGGCTGTTGCGTACCTGGAAGAACATGCTAAGTAAAGCATAGGATATTTTTTCTCACTTTCGTGAGCAATAGTTTTGCAATAACTGCCTTTGGGCAGAAAACATTACACCGCCTTCTGACATTGATTTTTTAATCCTGGCAGAAGGCGGTTTTTATCTTCCTGATGGTGTATGTATTGCCGGCAGGGTTGTTTATTTCGTTAACTGATATATCTTAGCATTCTATGGAATTAAAACGGGTAGTTGTAACAGGCATGGGGGCCATTACCCCACTGGGAAATACCATTGATGAATATTGGAACGGTTTAGTAAATGGTGTTTCCGGTGCCGATATGATCACATTGTTTGACGCTTCAAAATTCCGGACAAAATTTGCCTGCGAAGTCAAAGGATTTGATCCTGTTCAGTTTTTAGACAGGAAAGAAGCCCGGAAGATTGACCGCTTTACCCAGTTTGCATTGGTGGTAAGTGACCAGGCCATGGCGGATGCCGGTCTAAATAAAGACAATATTAATCCGGACAGGGTGGGTGTTGTTTTTGCCAGTGGTATCGGCGGCCTCATTACTTTTCAACACGAAGTGACCGACTTTGCCCGTGGAGACGGAACCCCCCGTTTCAATCCTTTCTTCATCCCTAAAATGATTTTGGATATAGCAGCAGGCCAGATCAGTATGCGGCATAACCTCCGCGGCCCCAACTTTGCCGTGGTTAGTGCCTGCGCCAGCAGTACCAATGCCATTATGGATGCCTTTAATCTTATCCGCCTTGGTAAATCAGATATCATATTAACAGGGGGCAGCGAAGCTGTGATCAGTGAAGCCGGTGTTGGTGGTTTCAATGCTATGAAAGCTATGAGTGAACGAAATGATGACCCCAAAACTGCCAGCCGCCCGTATGATAAGGACAGGGACGGTTTTGTAATGGGTGAAGCCTGCGGTATACTGGTTCTTGAAGAACTGGAGCATGCCAAAGCCAGGGGTGCCAGAATTTACTGCGAAGTTGCCGGTTGTGGCGCCACAGCAGATGCACACCATATTACGGCTCCGCACCCTGATGGACTGGGGGCAAAAAATGTAATGCTGTCTGCGTTAGATGATGCCGGAATGGATCCTGCTGAAATAGATTACATTAATACACACGGTACTTCCACACCCATAGGTGACGGTGCCGAAGTAAAAGCCATAACACAGGTATTTGGCGAGCATGCCTATAAGCTGAATATCAGTGCCACTAAATCCATGACCGGCCACTGCCTGGGCGCTGCCGGTGTTATTGAAGCAATTGCCAGTATTAAAGCTGTGATGCATGATGTGGTTCCGCCTACCATAAATCACTTTACTGATGATCCTGAACTGGAACCCGGATTGAATTTTACATTCAATAAAGCACAGCAGCGGGAGGTAAGGGCAGCATTAAGCAATACGTTTGGTTTTGGCGGCCATAATGCCTGTGTAATAGTTAAAAAGTTCAGAAGTTGATTTGTTCATAAGGAATTGCCAGGTGCAAAGCTATCATTGTAATTTTTCAACGGCTAAACTTTATAACCTGTCAACTTTTCCGTAGCTTAACAGCCGTGGATTTTTTCAAAAATTTTTTTTCAAAACATTCCGGATCATCCTTTAAAAAGGAGCTGAGAAATATTCTTGGGTTCAAGCCGGGCAATATTTCCCTTTACAAAACAGCGCTTACACACCGTTCTGTTAAAGAGAGCATTGATGAGAACAATGAAAGGCTGGAATACCTGGGCGACGCTGTGCTCAGTGCACTGATTGCAGATTATCTATTTAAGCGTTATCCGTACAAAGAAGAAGGGTTTCTTACTGAAATGCGCAGTAAGATGGTGAACCGGCAGCAATTAAATGAAATTGCCGTAAGGATGGGCTTGAAGAAAGTTACCTTGTATAACAAACTCGACGGCTCTTTAAAGGTGAGCCAGATATTTGGCAACACACTGGAGGCATTGGTGGGGGCCATCTACCTGGATCATGGCTATAAAAAAACAAGCAAATGGGTTTTTGAAACTATCATTCAGCCCCATATGTTCATGGACGACCTGGAGAACCTGGAGATCAACCACAAAAACAAACTTTATGGCTGGGCCAATAAAAATGGCAGAGTGCTGGAATTTGAAACCCTGAATGAAAAACTGGAGAACGGCCGCCGGTTATTTACTGTTGCTGCGGTCATTGATGGTAAAAATGTAGCTGAAGGCAAAGCGTTCAATAAAAAGGATGCATCACAAATTGCTGCACAGGTAGCCGTAGAAAAACTGGGGATCATAAATGCAGATTCCCTGGGAGAAGAAAATTAATTTAAACTATATAAAACCAGCTGATGAAAAAAACCCTTCTGTTTTTTGTTATGGCAATTGCTATAGTTGCCTGTAACAAACCGGTAAAAGGCCCCAATGGAGTAACGTATAAATCTGCCGTGCAATACAACGATTATATTGTTGGCCGCCAGAGTACATTGATCAAGAATGTGCTGAAGTTCGGTGAAGTGGCGCAAACCAACCTGGATTCTGCAGGGTTGATGCTCAATGGGTTTATTAAGGATACCGATAAAATGATTGAAGAAATTAAAGGTATGCCGGCATGGAAAGGCGACACGACACTCCGCAATGCGGCCGTAAGGTCATTTTCTTTTTATAAGAGGGTGTTCGAAAAAGATTACCGTCGCATCCTTGAATTACGGAAGGATGAAACCGCAGGGGAGGAAGCTATTACCGAAATAAACTCAATCGTTGACAATATCTCCAAAGAAGAGGAGCAGTATGATAAAACTTTCCATAATGCTCAGCGGGATTTTGCCACGAAGAACAAAATGAAGCTGGTGGAGAATGAGCTGCAGAAAAAGATCGATGACTCTAACTAAGCATTAATCTTTCCGGTCCATGCATAATTCTATCAGCACACTGTTGGTGTGTTTGGGATGAAGGAAGCAAACCAGTTTATTGTCAGCCCCTTTTTTGGGTTGTTCATTCAGCAAAACAAAACCTTCTTTTTTCAGCCGTTCCATTTCGGCTTCAATATCATCCACGGCGAAGGCAATATGATGAATGCCTTCGCCTTTTTTTTCAATATACTTTGCAATAACACCTTCCGGGTCGCTGCTTTCAAGCAATTCAATTTTATTGGGCCCGGTTTTAAAAAAGGCCGTATTCACTTTTTCAGACTCTACTGTTTCTGTTTTATAACATTGGGTGTTGAGTATTTTTTCGAAAACAGGAACGGATACTTCCAGGCTTTTAACCGCAATACCAATATGTTCAATTTTCTCCATACAGTTCGATTTGTTCTTCAAAGGTATAATCTTTCTCTTCCTTAAACTTTAACCGGTTTTCAGACTTTCGTCAGTTTGCCGCATGACAGAAGTTGGTAGATTTGTAGATAAAGCGAAAACAACCAATGCCAGGCCCTTTATCACAATTAGAGAAAGATTTGGATGGCCTTCTTTTTTATGATACATCACCCATACACCAGGCACAGTTAAGGATTTATTCAACAGATGCCTCCGTGTACCAGGAAAAACCTTTGGCAGTGGCGATTCCTAAAACGGAGGAGGATATCCGCAGGCTGGTATTATTTGCCGCAGAAAATAAAACTACACTTATTCCCAGGGCCGCCGGCACTTCCCTGGCCGGGCAGGTGGTGGGCAATGGCATTGTTGTAGATATATCAAAATATTTTACCCGAATACTGGAGGTAAACAAGGAAGAAAAATGGGTAAGGGTACAGCCTGGTGTGATAAGGGATGACCTGAACCATTATCTCAGGCAATTTGGATTGATGTATGGCCCGGAAACATCAACTGCTAACAGGGCGATGATCGGCGGAATGCTGGGAAACAATTCCTGCGGGCTGCACAGCATTGTTTGGGGTTCAGCCAGGGATCATGTACTAGAAGTAAAAGCGATATTGAGTGACGGCAGCGAAGCCTTATTTGCAGCAGAAGACCCCCGTGCTGTGCATGGGCAGGGTTTGAAAAATGATATTTATAAAGAGCTGAACGGGCTGTTATCGGACGAAAGTAACCGGCAATTAATACAAAAGCATTTCCCGCAGGATAAAGTGCACCGTCGTAATACAGGGTATGCATTGGATTACCTGTTGAAAATGGAACCCTGGAAACCCGGTGGTGAGAGGTTCAACCTTTGCAAATTGCTGGCCGGTTCGGAAGGTACCCTGGCATTTACTACAGAAATAAAACTCAACCTGATTGATTTGCCGCCAAAGGAAGTGGCGGTTGTCTGTATTCACTGCCATAGCATTGTAGAAGCCATGCATGCTAATATTGTGGCGCTGCAACACCAACCCATGGCCGGTGAACTGGTAGATAAATTCATTATGGATTTTACCATTGGCCACCCTGAATACGGCAAGCACCGCTTCTTTATTGAAGGAGACCCCGAAGCCATCCTGATGGTGGAGTTTATGGAGCATGACAAAGAAGTACTGCAGGCAAAGGCCAAAAAAATGGTAGCTGAACTGCAACATAAAAAACTGGGGTTTGCCTGGCCGGTGTTGTACAATGACCAAACTAAATCCGCATGGGATATCCGTAAAGCCGGTCTTGGTTTGCTAAGGAATATAAAAGGGGAAGCTCAGCCTGTTAACCTGATCGAAGACTGTGCAGTGACCACTGATGACCTGCCTTACTACATTGAAGACCTCCAGCAGGTGCTGTCAAAACATGAAGTGCAGGCCTCTTATTATGCACATGCAGCCGCAGGTGAACTGCATGTGGAGCCGATCGTAAATCTTAAAACACCGGAAGGGGTAAAAAAATTCAGGGCTATTCTGGCCGACACTGTTGAACTGGTAAAGAAATATAACGGTTCGCTTTCCGGCGAGCATGGAGATGGCCGGCTACGGGGCGAATATATTGCAGCCGTAGTGGGAGAAGACACATACAGGTTATTTGAAAAAGTAAAACATATTTTTGATCCGCTGCATGTATTCAATGCGGGAAAAATTACTGCTACGCCGCCCATGGATACACATTTCCGTGTATCGCAAGAACCACAAAAAAGAAAGATAACCACCATATTCAGTTTTAATGAAACAGATGGCATACTTCGGCTGGCAGAAAAATGTTCCGGTTCCGGTGATTGCCGTAAAATGCCGCCTTCCGGTGGTGTGATGTGCCCCAGCTATATGGCCACCCGACTGGAGAAGGATACCACAAGGGCAAGGGCTAATATCCTTCGCCAGTTTTTAAGTAATGAACTTGATAACGAACCGTTCAATCACCAGGAAATAAAAGAGGTGATGGACCTGTGCCTGAGTTGTAAAGGCTGCAAGACAGAGTGCCCCTCTTCAGTGGATGTGGCCAAAATGAAAGCAGAGTTTTTACAGCATTATTATGACCGGCACGGGGAGCCTTTCAGGGCAAAGCTGATTGCTAATTTCAGCAAGCAAATGAAACTGGTCTCAAAGTTTCCTGGAATGTTTAACTGGTTTTATGGTGTTCCGTTTTTCCGCAGGCTGGCGCATACGATGGTCGGGTTTCATCCCGAACGAACTATGCCCAAACTGGCAAAGCAAACCCTGCTTACCTGGTATAAAAAACACCAAAAAACTAAAATCCAAAATCCGGATTCCAAATCTGTATTTCTGTTTTGTGATGAATTCACCAATTATAACGATGCGGAGATTGGTAAAAAAACCATTCTGTTACTGGAAGCACTTGGATATAAAGTGGAGATCCCGCAACATATAGAGAGTGGCCGGACTTATCTTTCAAAAGGACTGGTGAAAAAGGCTAAAGAGATCGCCAACCGGAATATTGAATTGCTTTCAGGAGTTATTTCACCGTCAACTCCCTTGATTGGAATTGAACCATCCGCTATTCTTACATTCAGGGATGAATATATTGACCTGGCGGATGATGCAAATTATACTGCGGCCCGGGCAATATCCAAATCGGCATTTACCCTGGAGGAATTTTTATCAAACGAATTCAGGGCAGGAAAAATAGACAGCAACCTGTTTACAACAGAGGTAAGGAATATTCTCATACATGGACATTGTTACCAAAAAGCACTTTCGTCTCAGCAGTATATTACGACCTGCCTGGAAATCCCCGTTAATTATAAAACCAGTTTGATCCCCTCGGGTTGCTGCGGAATGGCAGGTGGTTTTGGGTATGAAAAAGAACATTATGCATTATCCCAACAGGTAGGGGAATTGGTTCTCTTTCCGGCAATAAGAGCTGCGAAAGAAACAGATATTATTGCCGCTTCCGGAACATCCTGCCGTCACCAGGTGAAAGATGGAACGGGAAGAAAAGCGCAACACCCGGCAGAGATACTTTATGAGGCATTGCTAAAAAAGTAAAGCTGCCTTTTGGGCAGCTTTACATGGGAAAATGGTTTTTCACTTTTATTCTATTGCCATTAATTTTCCGGTCAACACTTTGTTGGGTGTAATCAGCCGATAAATCAGCATACTCCCGGCATTACCTTTAGGAGTATACAGCACTGTATTTTCTACACTGCCCAATACCCTCCCCTGAAAGGCTACATTTACAAGCTTACCGTCGCTGTTATATACTTCCAGCCTTACATTTCCATTTTCAGGAATGGCAAAGCGGAAGGTTACCGAACCTTTGAAAGGATTGGGATAGGTAGTAATCCTGGCCTCAGTGAGTTGTATTTTTTCTTCAGTTACCAGTTGAGTTTCAGTATTGCTGTTACCAGAAGTGGCTGTTACTATTTCAGGATTTTGCATTCTGCCTGTGGATGAAGAACATCCCACTACCGTGGCTGAGAAGCTGTCAAAATACCTTCCTTTATCAAAGGCATTGTTGATGGCATCAACTGCTGCATTAATGTTGGAGAGGGTAGTACCAAATAAAGCACCGCCGCCTAATGCTTCGCTGGCAAAACTCAACAGGCTGTTAACTGTTGTTCCGCCTCCGCGGGCAATTAATGCGTTCAGCACAGATTGAGGGAACAATGTACTGCTATATGCACCCGGGTTATTGCTGCAGGAAGCCCTGAAAGGCTCAGTGCAAGGGGCATTCGCCGCCACAGCAATCGTTACAATATAATTTTTATTGTTGGCTCCCATCAGGTCAAGGCTGCCTAAAGCACCATTGCCCGGTATATTCAGGTTGAGCCAAAGGGTAATAGTTTGCCCAAGCAACACATTCCTAATTTTGCCATTTTGCAATGGCGGCATATTCGTTGTTAGGTTCAGGTTGCCATTTATTACTGCTGCAGATCCGCCAGCCGGTAATACTGAGATTAATTTGTTTACATCATTGTTATTGGCATAGGCTGTAAAGGTCCTGTTTACTATACTTCTTCCCAGAACCATGGGTCCGCCGTTTTGCAGGCTGCGCAGTATGATCTGGTAAGTGCTTTGCAGACCTTCTGAACGTATACAGGATTTGCCTCCCGAATTGCCATAGTATCCTTGTGTGTAGGTATAATGAGGATAGCATACCGGACCATCGTTTACCGTGGTTGAGACAGTAGTGATACATCCATTGCCGTCTTTTACAGTAATAGTGTAATTGCCTGCAGCCAGGTTATTGAAAGTGGGGCTTGACTGGAAGTTGGTTCCATCTTTACTGTATGAATAGTTAAGTGTACCACCGCTTGCACTGACTGTTATCGAGCCTGTATTTTCTCCTTTGCAAACGAGGTGAGTTACATTAGAAACCGTGGCTTCCAGCAATGAAGGTTGAGAAATATTTCCGCTTACAGTGGAAGTACAGCCGTTATTATCAGTTACCGTATAGCTGTAAGATCCTGCCTGTACTGTAAAGGAGCCAGTGCCCTGGTAAGGTGCTGTGCCGCCGCTGGCACTTACAACAATCGTTGTACTACCGCCATTGCATAAGATAGTGCCAGCTTCAGCAGCGGCCTGTAGTAAGGTGGGTTCTGTAATTGTACCGCTTACGGTGGCTGCACAACCGTTGTTATCCGTAACTGTATAGCTATAGGCGCCCGCCTGTACCGTAAATGATCCTGTTCCCTGGTACGGACCTGTGCCGCCGCTGGCACTTACTACAATTGTAGTACTGCCGCCATTGCAAAGAATAGTGCCTGCCTCTGCAGAAGCAGATAATTGGGTTGGTTCTGTGATAGTGATGGTAGAAGATGCACTGCATCCGTTTTCATCGCTTACTGTATAGGTGTAAGTTCCTGCCCCAACGGTAAAACTTCCACCTCCGGTAATAGTGCCGGTACCGCCACTGCCGCTTACTTCCACTGTGGTAGTACCACCGTTACAAAGAATGGTACCCGGTGTAACAGTAATGGAAACTGCCGTGAGGGGTTCATTAATGGTTACCTGACTGGTTCTTTGGCAACCGGATGCATCGGTTACTAAAACGGTATAATTACCTGCACCAAGGTTTTCAAAAATATTACTTGACTGGGATGTGCCTCCATTCAGACTGTAGTTGAAAGGAGCAACCCCTCCGCTTACATTCACTGTAATACTTCCGGTGCTGGCGCCCTTGCAAAGCACATCAGTTTGTGTAACAGAAATAGTGCCGCAGGATCTTCCCAGTACATCATTGATCTGGTTATCCTGGCTGCCGATTGAGCCTCCATCCAACTGGCCTAATTTGATATGAAAAGGGGCACCGGAAATATCACCGGATCCTTTATTTGTTCCCCAGCCAATATTGGGATCAAAAAAATCATCACCGCTGGCAAGGTGTCCGGCAAACTCTATTACTGCGGTTGTTGAATTAGATGTCCAGGTAAGGGTATAATAGGCATCCTGGTCATTACCCTGGTAACTATTAAATACCAAAGAACCTCCTGAAATCGGTGCTGATCCCCAAATCATCAGGTTGGGCTGTTCTGCCGGGAAAGCAGCATCAAAGGCTGCTTTTTTGGTAGCTACGTTTCCAGTGCCATAAGTCGGTGTTGGGTTAGATGAGGGTGCCGGTATGGGTACACCCAGGCTATAAGCCCTGCTGTTACAAACGGAAATAAATGAATTCGGTATTTCATCTCCGCATTGATTGGTAAAAAGATCAAATAAAAGAGGGTTACTGGGGTTCATTACTTCGGCAGCTTTTTTAGCCTTATCCCAGGAAGTAAGGAAGTCATAAGCATGACGGCCACTTGATTGTTTAATAGCCTGGTGATTAATAACAAGGGTGTGGGTGCCGGGTGTAAGATTATTCAGGATGATCCGCTGCGGAACAGCCATACCTTCGTAATAGACAGATTTACTCTGTTGCAGAATAGAATTGATCCATCTTACACTGCCCAATGGAAAACCATTGTTTTTGTTGGCGGCCTGCTTAAAGTCAACAGATTGAGAAAAGCTGATGCCTGAAAAAAAGAATAAGATCAGCAAACTCAGGAATAATCGGAAAGAATACTTCCTGCCGGATAGGTAGTTGTACATGGTGGTTCGGTTTTGTTTTTTAATAGTAAATCGGGCCCTTCAAAGGGTTACATTGGATCTTTGCCGGAAAAGGCATAACACACACATTAGCTGTGTTTATAGCCATTTCATATCAATTACTATAATCAGGACCAGTTCCTTAGAATTGGAAAATCATTGATTCGCCAAAGGATGCTTTGAGTTATTGGTTGTTTCTACCAGGGGACAGAAATACTAAAGTAGTTAATTCCAATAAAAATCAAAAAAAATTTAATGATATACACTTAGTATACCAGGCGGGTATATTAATATTTAAGATTATAGGCAATTTCCTTTAGAGTGAACTGGCCATAAATAAAGTTACTATCTGGATAATGCCATACGGCATCTCCTTCTGACATCAGTTTTATGCCTTTCACTTCCTTATATTGATGTATGGGGGTAGACCAGGGAATTTGCTCCATGGAGTTTAATTCAGTGCGGTCGCCGGAAATGAAATTGATGAGTTTTCCTTCTTTATCAAACTTCAATTCAGCGCTGATGGTTATATTTTTATTGGTAAAACTGGCTTTTACAGACAGACTGTCGATGGTTTGCCAGCGGATGCGATTGTCAATCAGTGCAGCCGGAGCAAAAAGGCACATATCGTTAAATACTGTTACAGTTTCTGCCTTGTTCATTACCTGTCCGCTTTTATGAACCACCGGTATAAGACCAAAAAGGCGGATATCCATCACTGCATTTCCGTTTTTATAATGGTGATATCCCGGAACTGTAATGCCCTTCATTTTTCCTTTCATAAAAAATAAACGGGTTGGTTCATCAAAAAAATTATACTGCTCAGATCGGAAAGAGAAATAGTCCCTTTTTTTATCCCGCATTTTTCCTTCAAATGCGATATAGACATTTTTGACTTTTGTTTTTCCAATCACTCCAGAGTATCGTAGATACCGCTGTACCGGTTCAGGCAGATGTTGCAGGTCTTCTTCTGTAAGCAATGCTGCCGGCAGGGCTTCCGTTCTTTGCAGGCTTTCTTTTACATCTCTTCGGAATTTGTTTTCAAATAGCACCAAGGTAAGGGCTAGAACAGCCACCACAAGTATAATAATGTTGGCAATGGTGCCATATTTTGCATCTTTCCAGCTTTGTATAATTACAAGTTGGGATAAGGCCACTGCCGGAAAAGCAACAACCCACCAGTTTTCTTTCTTTATCAAAAAAGCAGCAGCCATGAAGATAAAAAGCAGAGCAGTTATCAGCCACACAGTACCCTGTGTCTTTGAAATGGGCAGGGTTAATTGTTTAAGCTCACCATAGTTAAAGGCTTTGGCAAATCCCATAAAATGGATAAGTCCATGAATAAGGATAATAAAGGCAAAAAGATACTTGAGCATTTGCAGCCGGATTTAATTCCCGGGTTCTCAAAGCTATCTGCCCGTGATTCTTTTTTTTATGAGAGGAATAAAGTAAGCCGATGATAATTCTCAGGGCTGTTAATAGGTTATTTTAAAAAGGCGGGCAACGACCCCAAGTATCCTTATCAAAAAATCAGGTGGTTTCCTGGCAATGATTTCCGGCCTGTATTTGCTCATCAAGACGGACATGTAAAGTTTTGTCCGCAGGTTCATTTTAAAAGGCCTGGTTCGGTTAGCGGTAATTTTGTCCAGCACCTTTACTACATCCTCAAAATAATTTTCCATTTGCAGCGCCGGCTGATGGGTGTTGAACACCCTTACGATCTGATCTGTGGGGTTGCGGAAAGCATGCTTTACACCTGCCGGTACACTCAATTTGTCACCGGTTTTTGCCTTTACCCACTTATCCTTAACGAAAAACTCCATTTCACCTTCCAATATTTCATAAGTTTCAATGGCATGGGGGTGTATGTGCACAAGCGTATCATCCAGGTTACAGCCGGGAAGCAGTTCCCAATGCAGGTCCAGTGATTGGCCTTTTGTGTCACTTGCTGTTTGAAGTACGGTGAACTTCATACCGAGCGGAGTCATGTCCAGTACCTGGTCTTTGTATGCCATTGGTTTTTATGCAGAAAGATAAATATTGTGGATAAAACTTTAACAGCATTGCTTAATTTGGCAGGTATATCCTTTTCGAAATCCGAAAAAACAAGTCGTATAAGGCCCGCAATTCTTTCCAGTTGAACCTTTTGAGGTAAATTTGTGTTTTAGTAGAAACTAAATTTTTCACCCTTTATTTTATGCTGCAATTACCCGTTTATTTAGACCATAATGCCACAACTCCCTGTGATCCAAGGGTTGTGGAAGCGATGATCCCCTATTTTACCCAAAATTTTGGCAATGCCGCCAGTCGTAACCATCCCTTTGGATGGCAGGCTGAAGAGGCTGTAGATTATGCCAGGGAACAGGTGGCCAAATTAATTGGCGCCGATCCTAAAGAGATCATTTTTACATCCGGCGCTACCGAAGGTGATAACCTTGCCATCAAAGGCATTTTTGAAATGTATGCCAGCAAAGGCAATCATATCATCACCTGCAATATTGAGCACAAAGCTGTACTTGATACCTGCAAGCATATTGAAAAAGAAGGGGGTGAAGTAACTTACCTGAAAGTAAAACCTAACGGGCTGATAGATCTTGCAGAACTGGAAGCTGCTATCAAACCCACTACCATACTCATCGCTATTATGTATGCCAATAATGAAATTGGCACCGTAAACCCGATGAGGGAAATCAGCGCCATTGCCCGCAAGCATGGTGTATTGTTATTCAGCGATGCAGTGCAGGCTGTTGGTAAAATACCTGTGGATGTAAACAAAGATGGCATCGACTTGATGGCGTTTACAGCGCATAAAATGTATGGTCCCAAAGGTGTTGGTGCTTTATATGTACGCCGCAAAAATCCAAGGGTAAAAGTAACCGCACAGATGGATGGAGGCGGACATGAAAGAGGAATGAGAAGCGGCACTTTAAATGTACCGGGAATTGTAGGCTTTGGCAAAGCTTGTGAACTTGCCATGAACGAAATGCAGCAGGATGCTGAACGCCTGAGCAAACTGAGAGATAAACTGGAAACAAGTTTACTTAAACTGGAGGAAGCCTACCTGAACGGCGACAAAGAACATCGCCTGCCGCATGTGTCCAATATTTCTTTCAAACATGTAGAAGGTGAAGGACTGCTGATGGGTTTTAATAAAAATATTGCCCTTTCATCCGGCTCTGCCTGTACTTCTGCATCTCTTGAACCATCCTATGTTTTAAAAGCATTGGGATTAGGTGATGACCTGGCACATAGCTCACTTCGCTTCGGACTTGGGCGTTTTACCACCGAAGAACAAATTGATTACACCATAGAACAGGTATCCAATACGGTGAACAAATTAAGAGAAATGAGCCCCCTGTGGGAAATGTATAAAGAAGGAATTGATTTGAATACGATCGAGTGGGCGCACCATTAAGTTGATAAGTTGACTGGTTGATAGGTTTCAAGTTTCTATCATCCGGTCATTAACCCAGTTAACTTTTAAACTTGTAAACTTTTAAACTTATTACAATGGCATACAGCGAAAAAGTAATCGACCACTACCAGAACCCCAAGAATGTGGGCACACTGGATAAAAGCAAGAATAATGTGGGCACCGGTCTTGTGGGTGCACCTGAGTGCGGCGATGTAATGCGCCTTCAAATTGAGGTGGATGAAGCCACCGGGGTCATTAAGGATGCCAAGTTCAAAACATTTGGTTGTGGTTCAGCTATAGCCTCTTCTTCTCTGGCCACTGAATGGCTGAAAGGGAAATCAGTGGATGAAGCAGTAAAGATTGATAACATGACCATTGTAGAAGAACTGAACCTGCCCCCGGTAAAAATTCACTGTTCTGTACTGGCCGAAGATGCCATTAAGGCTGCGGTGAACGACTACCGTAAAAAGAACGGTTTGGAAGAGATTAAGTTTGATGAAAGCATAGTGCACTAAATATGAGTGTTTCATTAGATAATGCGATTTATGTTAGCGACAAGGCAAAAGCCAAGGTGCAGCAGTTGCTCGCTGATGCCGGTGTTGCTGATGACCCTTCCTACTTCCTGCGGGTTAGTGTGGTGGGTGGCGGTTGTTCGGGCCTGAGCTACAAGCTTGATTTTGACAACGAACAAAAGCCAATGGACCAGGTATTTGAAGATAACGGGGTAAAAGTGATTACCGACCTGAAAAGTTTTTTGTACCTGGTGAATACTACGCTTGACTTTTCCGACGGATTAAATGGAAAAGGATTTTACTTCAGTAATCCCAACGCCAGCCGCACCTGTGGCTGTGGTGAAAGTTTTGCAGTA
>DASUDW010000386.1:0-2067 GCA_036275415.1 Chitinophagaceae bacterium
CCGGGGTCTTTCTATTTTTATTAAAACATAATTCGCCATTCGAACTGATAATACTGCCGTTTTCAATACCTCTATATAAAACACCTGCATTAAATCAGCACTAAGCCTTACGCCCTTCAATTGCAAAACATTTTGTAGCACCTACCTGCATGCCGGCAGACAGGTAGGTTACTTTTTGTGTCAATGCCTGCCCCGACAACAGTCGGGGACAAAAAGTAAAACGAAATCTTTCTTAGCCAGGAATGTTTTTCTGTTCTTTTGCCTTGTTATCCCGCATTTCTGCGGGATAAACTCCAGAACCAATCCCGATAGCTATCGGGACAAGCCGGTTCAAAAGTGAACATTCATGATCTTTGAAGGTTTCTCCTGTTGAACCGGCACCAGAAGACTCCGTAAACAGAAAAGCTTTCATTGAAAAGTCATGCTGCCTGCTTGCTGCCGCCACTCCCTGCGCTGATTTTTCGATGTTCAGTGTTGACATCACCTCAAGCAGTTGTGTCATCGAAAAACCTGCCTGCCGGCAGGCAGGAAGGCGCTAAAGAGAATCTCTGAATGCTGCCGTTACAAATATTTTTTATTAAAATTAGCACCAGGCCTTACGCTAATCAATCATAAAGCATTTTCCAGCACCTATTTTTTACCGCCATCAATGCTTCAGGCGATCACAACGCTTCCCGGTAAAAAATCAGTGCCTCCCGGAACTGCGAATTTCACGCAGCGGAGTCTGCAGCCAATCATTTCTTTAAAGGGGAACAGCGGAAACAGCATAACTCTTCATGTGCGCAGGCCCGGCAACGCTGCGGAGCATTAGCGGTTGCCTTGACTTTTTGGTTACTTTTTGTGTCAAGACAAAAAGTAAAAAAAGAAATCCATTACATCATCCCGGGCTAATTCTTAGCCCGGCGCCGCCACCACGGCACCAGCACCGAAGTCCTTCGCTTATACTCTTCAAAAGCCGCATCACCGGCTTTCTTCTTCTCCAGCAGCGGAATACCCGACACAAACACCAGCAGCAGCGTAATGGTAACCGGGCTGATGATAAAATAAATACTGTGCTGCACCGGCAGGGTCATGATAAAGATGCCCCACCACATCAGGATCTCCCCGAAATAATTCGGGTGGCGGGAGTATTTCCATAAACCCGTTTGCAATACAGCGCCGGGTTGTTTATTTGTTTTGCTGAACCGCAGCAACTGGTAATCGGCCACACCCTGGAAATAAAAACCTGTCATCCAGGCAAACAGCCCTGTCCAGGTAGTGATGCCCGTTAGTACCGGCGCCGAACCGGCCGTATGGATGACCGGCGACAGAATGACCAGCATAAAAAACCCCTGCAGCAAAAACACCTGCAAGTAGCTGCGCCAGTAAAAAGTGTTGCCCCATTGCTGCCGCCATTCCCGGTAGCGGTAATCTTCGGGTTTGCCGCGGTGGCGCAGGTAAATATGCAGGCTCAGCCGCAGCCCCCATAGGGTGACCAGCCAATACAACCAAAGCAGCAGCGGTGATGCCGCCCGGGTACACCACAAAAAAATACAGAGAAGGATATAGCCCATGCCCCAGGCGATATCCGCCACATCATTTCTTTTTTTCCAAAGGGCGATGCCGTACCATACGGTAGCGTAGAGGAAAATAAGGAGTCCGCATTGTGCAAACAGCGGCAGCATCAGCTTAACCATTTTACGATATGATAGCCGGCCATGCTCACCAGTCCGGTAAGTACGGCGCCCCAGGCCATATCGATGAGTACAATGGGCAGCGGCCAGTTTTTAAGGGTAGCCAGGTTGGTAAGGTCGTAGGTGGCATAGGCCAGGAAGCCCAGCAGGGCGCCGCTGAGCAGGGCCTTGCCGAGGGAATTTTTTTCAACGGCGGGCAGGATGGCAAAATAGAAGATACCGGCAATGAACAGGAGGTAGAAAATGATGGCGGCGGTCCAGTTCACCGTATCGCTTAAAAAGGATCCGAGGTAGCGGCGGTACAGGTTTTTGGCAATAAGGCCCAGCCACAGCATATCGATGGCAAAGAAAACCACGGTGGTGAGCAGGTAGCTGAAAAAGAGTTGGGTAAAAG
>DASUDW010000387.1:0-7471 GCA_036275415.1 Chitinophagaceae bacterium
ACGTGCCGGCCCCGGGTATCGTACCTATATATGGAATGATGGAAGCCGCGATTCAACGTTTACAGTTAATCAGCCCGGCCTTTACTGGGTAGAGGTAAATGACTTTTGCGGAAACACCCGGCGGGACAGCATTACTGTTTCACCGTACAATGTACCCGTAAATATTGGCCCTGACAGAATAAAATGTAATGCTGATACTATACATATCAGCGCACCTCCCGGGTTTATTAATTATTACTGGAGTAATAATTATAACATCAATACTCTTACCGGCCCGCAGGTGATTGTATTTCCTGCAGTTGATACCGCTTATTATCTGCAAGCAGAAAAGCTACCCGGATGTTTTTCGTATGATACCGTTAGAATTAAGGTGTATACTTCGCCCCCCATCAACCTTGGGCCTGATAAAAGTTTTTGCAATGGTGATAGTATTACACTTAATGCAGGACCGGGTTTTGTTTCTTACCAATGGAGTACGGGACAAAATGTTCAGCAAATAATAGTGAAAAATATCGGACAATATAGCATTGATGCCGTTACTGCAGAAGGTTGTCATTCCTATGATACGCTGCAGGTGACTACAATATATCCTTTACCCGTGATCAGTCTTGACCATCGTTCATTATTATGCGAAAACGAAAACCGGGTGCTGGATGCCGGCGCCGGATACAGCAACTATCAATGGAGTACAGGACAAAGAACACAGACCATAACAATAAATGGATTAGGTTTGTACAGCGTAACAGTTACTGACAACAAAGGTTGCCGGGGCGGCGACAGTACCCGTATTATCACCATTGCCCCTGCACCATCGGCTTATTTACCAACAGATACTGCTATTTGTAATTATGGTACGCATCAGCTTGTCCCTTACCGAAGTTATAATAGCTATATATGGAGCAACAGCAGTACCGGAAGAAACATAAGCATTACACAACCAGGACTATACTGGCTTCAGGTAACCGATCAAAATAATTGTACCGGCAGGGACAGTACACTGGTAACGCTAAAGGAATGTGTCAGAGGTGTATATGTACCTACCGCATTTACACCAGATAATAATGGCCGCAATGATCTGTTTCGTCCCCTGGTATTTGGCGACCCGGAAAAATTTGAATTTGTTGTTTATGACCGTGCCGGGCAAATTTTGTTTCGCAGCACTACCCCGGGCAGCGGATGGGATGGCCGCTTCAAAGGAATACCGCTAAGCAGCGGAGTGTATGTATGGATATGCAGCTACCAGTTAATCGGAGAATCAGCCTCCACGCAGAAGGGTACTGTACTGCTGATGCGGTAATACCCACTTTATAAATTAACGCCGGTTCATTCAGCTTTCTCCTGACTTAACTTACCTTACACATCTTCTACATCTTTTACTGCATAACCAGCATGGCTTCCTGAAATATTAAACCACTTATACGCTAATTCATATCACTCTGTTTGTTCTTAAAGGGGCAACCACCTTTTACAGGAAAATATAATAAAATAACAACCTCCATTTCTATCGTAGCAAATGTTATGAAATGCGGAACTGAATGGTTTCCTATTTTATAGCCTCCGTCACTCATTCAGGTTTTTATTAAAACTAAGTTTTTTACAGCCTTTTTGCAAAGCTGCAGGTCAGTCGCAGACCAACCACAACCAATCAACATTTTTTAATTCATCTGATGACTGGTATACTACCCACAACTGAGCCATTGTCTGCCTGTACGGTAGACAGGTTTGAGGAGGAAGTTGGTTTAGCCCTAACTATAGCACAATTATTTGTCAAATTAACCATCACTTTGTTACGCTATATTAATAATTTTACCCTATCTTTGTTACATGTTTAACAGACTCATCATAACGGAATTGGAAAAATGGGCCCTGCAAAAAGATCGTAAACCATTGGTTATAAGGGGCGCCAGGCAGGTGGGAAAAACCACCCTGGTAAACCAGTTTGCAGTGCAGTTTGAGCAATATATTTATATAAACCTGGAGCTGCCTGAAGACAGGCAGCCTTTTGTGGATTTTAAAAATATAGAAACCCTGGTACAGGCATTGTTTTTTATCAAAAACAAAACACTGGCATACAAAAGCAAAACATTGCTGTTCATTGATGAAATACAGGAAGTGCCTGCGGCGCTCAATACACTACGCTATTTTTATGAACAGGTTCCTGAACTGGCAGTAATAGCAGCCGGCAGTATGCTGGAAACATTATTTGACAAGGATATTCATTTTCCCGTGGGCCGGGTAGAGTATAAAGTACTGAGACCTGTATGTTTTCCTGAATTTTTATCTGCTATGGGAGAAACCTCAGCCCTGCAGCAATTGCAAAATGTACCGGCAGTATCTTTTACGCACAGTAAACTGCAACAGCTTTTTCATAGCTATGCACTGATTGGCGGTATGCCCGAAATTGTTAACCATTATGCAGCACATAAAGATTTAACTGCATTATCATCCATATATGATTCACTGATTAGTTCCTATATGGATGATGTGGAAAAATATGCATCTAATGCAACACAGGTACTGCACATACGGCATGTGATACGAACCTGCTTTGCACATGCAGGTAAAAGAATAAAATTTGCAGGTTTTGGAAACGCTGAGTATCGTTCCCGTGAAATGGGAGAATCGTTTCGTACCCTGGAAAAAGCATTGCTGATTCATTTGCTGTATCCGAACACAGGGGCAGTGCTCCCATTAATGCCGGATATAAAAAAATCTCCCCGGCTGCAGGTACTTGATACCGGTATGATGAATTATTTTGCAGGTATACAAAAAGAAATATTGGGAACAGCGGATTTAAACAATGTTTACCAGGGAACTATGATTGAGCACCTTGTTGGACAAGAGCTGCTATCTGTGCAGCACCAGGCATTAAGTAGTTTATTTTTTTGGGCAAGAGATAAGAAAGAGTCATCGGCAGAAGTAGATTATTTATTTCCTTACGATGGAAAATTAATTCCGGTGGAAGTAAAATCAGGAGCAGAAGGAAAACTAAAATCCCTGCAAATTTTTATGGATATGGCGCCACATTCCATGGCGGTAAGGTTTTATGCAGGCGCAATAAACATCACTCAAGCAGTTACAGGCACAGGAAAGAAATATTATTTACTTAATCTCCCTTATTATGTAGTAACACAGTTAGAACAATATCTTGGATGGTTTGAACAACAAATAAAAAAATGAGCAATTACAATACAACAAACTAAAGTTTTGCCACCCCGCTGCACCTTCTGAAGGGGGAATAACCGTTTTATTTATACTGTTACTACTGGCATCGTACGTAGAACTGATAGTACCACCGGCCTTGGTTATGTATAATATTTTACCACACACACCATTCTATACCGTTGGTGTTAATTCCTTCAGAAATATCACTGATCAGGTTACCTATTCGGACACTATTCAATAAACTATATGGCGGAATGTGCCTCCCAGCCTTTGTACTCCGTAGCCACACAGCGTCCCTTGCAGGAGAATCGGCTGGGAAGAAAAAATGTTGTCCATCCATATCTTTTCATTACACATGTTTCAGTGTGACCCGCCATTATCCATTTACTCATTATCCTTTACCAACTAATTTATTTAGCTTTTTATCCACATTTTGCAACTTTTTATTGCATTTTACAAATACGATCTGTATGTTTGAAACCTGATACGAATCACTGATGACACCTGCCATTAACCCGAATATGATCCTGCTGGCCCGCGAAGCCAGGGGCCTTACCCAGGCCGGGCTGGCCGAAAAGCTGAACAGCTATAAGGGCAATATCTCCCGGCTGGAGCACGGGGATGCCGCTGCCGATGAGCACCTGCTGGCCGCCTTAGCCGCCGCCACCGGTTACCCGCCCCATTTCTTCCTGCAAAAGGGAGAGATTATGCCGGTGAACCTGAGCTACCGCAAACGCAAAAATGTACCGGCCAAACTCATCACCCCCATCGAAGCACAGATGAACATCATCCGCCGCCATGTGCAGATCATTACCCGTGCCATGGAACAGCCCCTGCCTTCGCTGCCCCTGGCGGAAGTAACGGAGACCCATACCCCGGCTAAACTGGCGGCGGGGCTCCGCCGAAAGTGGCAGCTGCCTGCCGGGCCGGTTACCAACCTTACCCGGCTGCTCGAAGAGAAAGGCATCATTATCTGCCGCTTTGATTTTGGTACCGACCGGGTGGACAGCCGCAGTATGCTGACCGATGATGCCTACCCGGTGATCTTTCTGAACGCTGCGCTGCTGGGCGACCGGCAACGGTTTTCCCTCGCCTATGAACTGGGCCACCTGCTGATGCATACGTTTGGGGCAGTGGCGCATGACAGGGATATCAGCCGCGAAGCCAACCTCTTTGCTGCCGAATTCCTGATGCCCGAAAAGGACATACGGAAAGACCTGAAAGAAGGTATTACCCTGCCCCTGCTGGGCGAACTGAAACGTAAATGGAAAGTGAGCATGATTGCCCTGCTGTACCGGGCCGATGACCTGGGGCTGCTGACGGCCAACCAGAAACGGTACCTGCTGCAGCAATTCAACGATCAGAAGATCCGGCGACGGGAACCACCCCAGCTGGATGTGCCCCGGGAACATCCCCAGGCGATGCGGCGGCTGCTGGCCGGCTATATGAAAAAAAATAAACTAACGGTATCCCATATCTGTACCATCCTGGCCATTGAACAGGAAGACTACAGGGCCTACTATGGATAAATTATGATAACATGATAAAACGAAATGACATGAGCACTACGAAAAGTACCACTGACAACAGCCGGATTGAGATCAAACCCTACAGCCTCACCGAACTGGCCCATATTTACGGCGTAACCGTACGCACCATTAAAAAATGGATCGCCCCTTTTGAAAAAGAAACCGGCGAAAAGATCGGCCGTTATTACAATGCCCTGCAGGTGAAGATCATCTTTGAAAAACTGGGGGTACCCGGTGTAGCGGGTGACTGATCGTAATAAAATTTTTTTTTGGCATAATACTTTCCCCCGGAAGAGGGGTAAAAATAAACAGTTGATAACCTGTGCTCATCGCTGATCAGTTCAAAAAAGTAAAAATGGAGTTGCTTCCTGTTGAAACAACTCCATTGGGTTTACCCGTCCACGGTTTATGCAAAAAACCTGTTTGTATATTTACCTGCCTCCAATAAAGAAATCTTAAGGAAGGTCACTCAGCTTGTAATGAACAACCATCAACACCTCTTCAATTTCCAAAGGTTCAGTGGCAATACTGTGATAATCCGCATCCGTACTGTGTTTGAACTTCATACCCAGTGCTTTAAAAATATTAATCTCCTCCACACTGATATTGGCAGTTGTACCACTCAGACTTACTTTCTGCATATTACCAAACGTAGCATTTTCGGGCATCGTTATCTGTGATGAATTCATTACCGTATCAGAAAGGTCTGTGGCGCTAAACATCAGATGATAATCACCGGTACGCTTTGTTTTGGCAAGTACATCTACCTGCATCACATCCACACTCCGTTCACGGGTAAAGAACGGGAAGTGTTCCCGTTTCAGCGTAAACGATATAACCTGGTCGCCACCGGCTGCCTGCGGGTTCAGGAAGCGGTACCATTCAGTTGGAAACTCATGCCGCATACTGAACATCCGCATCAATGGCTGTGTACTCAGCTCTGCTGCATTGGTGAGGAATGCTTTTATGTAATCCGTTGCTTTTTCTTTGAATAAGCCTGCATCCTCCCTTGCTGTATAACTCAGGTGCAGGATAATATCAGCGATCGTATGGTAATCAAACTGGCGCAGGTCCTCATCAATGGTCAGTTCAATCTTCCAGTCGCTGATGGCACCGGCCCCTTCAAACGGCAGGTAACGTTCATCCCGGAAGTTCAGCTCAAACACACCGGCATCTGCCTGCCCGGTGGTTACGGCAATAGATTGCACCGGTACATTACTGCTGCGGAAACGATCATCATCGATCCATACCCCTTCATCATTCATGTGTTCATAGTTGCCGTCATCATTCATGGATGTGTTGATACGGATGGAATTATTCAATAAGCGAAGGGTACAACCAATGGTCGTTAGCGGACCGGCAATACAGGGTATCGACATACTGACGGACTTCAGTCTCCTGAAATAATGACCCTGGAAGTCCATATCAAACAACTCTTCCGGTAAAGACAGGTAACATTTGCCAGTGGTCCTGAGTTCCTGCAATGCCAATGGGTTCAGCATCGCCATGGACACATTCTTCCGAAGTTCCAGTTCCCGCTTGTTCTCCTCCAGGTAGGATTTCTCCATCTGCCGCAAAGCCATCTGTAACTTTTCCCCGGCCAGCAATCCCTGGTAAGAATTATCCCAGTAGCCGTATTGGATAAAACTGGCCAGTTCGTTACCAATTTCATACTTATAGGCTTTCTCCGCTTTTTTGGCCATATCAAAAGCCATATTATAGCTCTGTTTGTACACGGCATACAACTGCTCTTTCATCCACTGATACAGTTCCTGGTTGGTAAACTTGTTCTGCAGGTATAGTTTTACTTCTTCGGCATGCGCAATTTGCTGCAGGTGGTTTTCCAGTTCCTTTTCCGTAACCTGTATGCGTATGTCGGCCGCCGTAATTTGCTTATCCAGCTGGATGATTTCTTTGGCAGCCAGGTTCAATTGCAATACCCATTCCTGCTCTCTGCGGATATAGCCGGCCATACGGGCTGCCTGGGTGGCATTATGTGTATAGATACTCGCTACTATCTGTGGTATCTTGGCGAGACCAGATACACCGGCTCCGACATTTGAGCCGCCGTATGTTGCTACGCCACCAACCCCAACAGGTTCTGCCGCAAGTGAAAAATCAGGAATAGAATGCAAGGCACCACCAAGACCTTCAGCACCGGTTGCAATTTGCTGCCAGATGGTAGCCGTATTTAAATCATCAATTTCCTGCTTTTCCCTTTTAATCACTTTTATTCCACCTTCGTCGGTATCCACCAGGCTCACGTCTGCATCAGTAACTACTTCGGCAATTTGAGTATCTCCGGGTAATGAGCTATCAGCAGTCAGCAAGGCCGGTATGGTAGGTGAAGCCGGTATATTCATCCCTTCATTGCCCAGTAAATTGCGGTAATGATTCAGCCGGAACTCAGCTGTAGCCCTTACCCTGCCCAGGTTTTCCCGGCTGGCTTTGGCTTCCAGTATCTGTCTTTCTTTAATACCCGTCATCAGTTCCAGCATGGCTTTTTCGTGGGTAGCCCGCAGGAGGCCCAGTTCCTCCCCGTCTTTTTTCTCCAATACAGACAATAGTGCATTGCCCAGCATTTTTACTTCCGCACAAAACTCATTGGCCTTTTGTACCAGGAAAGTGAACCGGTAAATCGGTGGCGGACTGCTGAGATCGGCCAGTATGCTGCCCAGGCTCAGGCCCTTGGAGGTGGCCTGTATCAGGGCAGCCGGATCAATGGGCGGCGCAAACAAGGCCAGTTTTCTTTCTACCCCGTTTATATCCATACAGTG
>DASUDW010000388.1:0-3216 GCA_036275415.1 Chitinophagaceae bacterium
AAAGAAATTACTGGCCGAACGTTTCAAAAGAATCCGTCCCTTACTGGATGATAAAATTTTATTAGGTTGGAATGCATTAATGAACCAGGCTTACAGCAAAGCTTTTATGGCTACGGGAAATGCATCTTATCGGGCCAAAGCAATAGCGAATATGGATTTTCTGCTTCGTGCTTTTGCAGCGGAAGGAGGTGCAGGTTTGTTACACACCTGGAAAAAAGGTGCAGCAAAGTACAATGCCTTCCTGGATGATTATGCTTATCTCATACAGGCATTAATCAGTCTGCAGGAAATCACAGCTGATGCTGCTTATCTTTTAAAGGCAAAAGAATTAACGAAAACAGTTCTATCCCGTTTTATTGAAAAGGAATCCGGCTTTTTCTTTTTTACCCCTGAAGGCGAAAGCAATATTCTTGTTCGCAAAAAAGAAATGTATGATGGAGCCACTCCTTCAGGTAACAATGTGATGGCTCAAAATCTGTATTACCTCGGTTTGATATTTGACGAGCGGGAGTGGCAGCAGCAAAGCATCCGTATGCTGGGTGCATTGCAACAGGCGGTGGTTCGTTATCCTTTATCTTTTGGTGGATGGCTCATGCATCTTGTAAACCTGGTACAGGGCTTCCTGGAAATAGCGGTAGTGGGTAAAGGTTTTGAAGCAGGAAGGGAACAGTTAAATCAATTATACCTGCCTAATAAAATCATACAAACAGCTCCAATCAGCACATACGGATTTCCGCTGCTGGAAGGTAAAAACCCCTCGGTAGAAACCCTTAGTTTTTATCTCTGTAAAAACTATGCCTGTCGGGCTCCCGTGGCGGATATTGAAGAATTCATCAATATTTTAACAAAAGAGCGCATAAAAACAATAAAATAAAACGGCTGCCGTTATCGGTAGAAGAAAAAAAAGTCATTTTGTATTTAAAGAAATTAATAGTAGCATTGCGTTGTGGTTCAGGAAATGATTTCCGAATCAGTTCCGGATCACCCAATTCCTACATGAAAGTAAATTTCGCAAAAATGAAAAACCAACTTCTAAGTTGCTTCGCATTCGTTGCCCTGTCCGTACTAGTGGTAAGTTGTGGCAAATCAAAATCTGCCGGAAAAACAACCGCCAGCAATGGCCAGTTAGTAGGTGCTACTTACAGCGCCAAAATCAACAATAACACACACACGGGGATGGTGCATATTCCGCAGGGTACCTTTCATATGGGTCCCAGTGATGAGGATATGAACTACTCCTACACGGCCCGTAACCGTCAGATGTCCATCAGTGGCTTCTGGATGGATGTAACGGAAATTACCAACCGTGAATACAAGCAGTTTGTATTTGATGTGCGTGATTCCATTGCCGCCACTTTGCTGGGGTATATTGACCCCAAGACCAACAACCTGGACAAAAAGAAGATGGCCGGCATCTGGAAGGAAAAAAATGTATATGAAAAACTGGGTGCTATGATGATGGCTCCGGACGATCGCATCTTCGGTCGTATGGAAATTGACCCTGATAAGCTCATCTACATGGAAGAGTATGTGGACTACAAAGCAGCAGCTTACCGCAAACCCAATGAGCCCCGTTCCAAATTCATTATTAAAACTCCGGTTAAAATATATCCTGACACATTGGTGTGGGTTCGTGACTTCTCTTACAGTTACAATGAACCGATGAGTGTGCGTTACTTTTCGCACCCCGCCTTCCAGAACTACCCTGTAGTGGGTGTTACCTGGAAACAGGCCAGTGCGTTTTGTACCTGGCGCTCCCGCCTTTTGAATTCGTTTAACGATACAAAAGGATATGCTACCGAATCAAACTACCGTTTACCCACAGAAGCTGAGTGGGAGTATGCTGCCCGTGGCGGTCGCTCTCAATCTATGTTCCCTTGGGGTAACTATTATCTCCGTAACCGCAAAGGATGTTTAATGGCCAACTTTAAACCCGGCCGTGGTAACTATCCTGAAGATGGCGGCTTCTACACTGTACGTGCAGATGCCTACTGGCCTAACGATTTCGGTTTATACAACATGGCAGGAAATGTAGCTGAGTGGACCAGCTCCCTATATTATGAAGGCGGCTACAACTTTGCCCATGATATGAACCCGGATATCCGTTACAATGCGAAAGACAGTGATCCTCCCCGTATGAAGCGTAAAGTGGTACGTGGCGGAAGCTGGCAGAGTGTGGGCTATTATCTCCAAACCAGTACCCGTAACTATGAGTACCAGGACACAGCGAAATCGTATATCGGTTTCCGTTGTGTGATTGATCTTGCACCGGGTGTTGGAATGAAGAAACGTTAATTCATTTTCAAATTTTAAATCTAATACACCCAAGAAGTGGAACGGCTGCGGCCGCAATGCTTCAATTGAATCACTATTTTAAAACCAACAGTTATGGCAGTCTCTCAATCAACCGAAAAAATCTCAAACATTATCGTTTCACTCGGCGCCGCAGTAGTAATCTTTGGTGCCTGGGCCAAAATCCTCCACTTAAGTTTTGCTGACCTGATGCTGACCATCGGTCTGCTTACAGAGGCTGGCATCTTCCTTGTGTATGCTTATCTTTCAACACAGGGTTACGGGTTACATGAAAGTCCTGCGCCGGCCGCCGGTAAAGGAACTCCGGCTCTTGCTTCACTGGATAAAATGATGCAGGATGCTGATATTACTCCAAGCAGTCTGCGTTCACTCAGCGATAATTTCCAAAAATTAAATACAACTGTTGGTGGTATTAAAGAAGTAGGCGATGTGGTTGCCGCTACCGGCGAACTCAGCACCAAAACCAAAGAGGCGGCTGTAGTTTTAGGTGGTATGAAAGATGCTTACCAGCAGGCTTCTGCTTCTGTAGCTTCTTTTAACAGCGCTGCAGAGAGCACCAAACAATTCCATACACAGGTTGAAAGTATGACCAAGAACCTCAGCTCTTTAAACACTATTTATGAGCTGGAGTTACAGGATTCAAACAATCACCTCAAGGCGCTTAACAAATTCTATGGCAATCTCGTACAGGCTTCTGAAGCTATGCAGGGCAGCGTAGAAGATGCGAAAGCAGCACACAACCAGATTTCCAACCTGGCCAAGAACCTGGGAACGCTCAACAATATTTACGGTAACATGATCAATGCGATGCAGGGTCGTTAATTAAAAAAGGAAACCATTATTAGTTAACCAGAACCAAAACCAAAATCCTAAGATCATGGCACTACCTAAAGAGCCCCGGCA
>DASUDW010000389.1:0-2398 GCA_036275415.1 Chitinophagaceae bacterium
GAAATACCGGCCAGGAACATGGAACCGGCGGTAGGGGCGGAGGAGTGACCATCGGGTACCCAGGTGTGTAAAGGGAAAAGCGCTGTGAAAACACCGAACCCAACAAACAATAAAGGAAACAGCAGGTTTTGTGTATCAGCAGCGATGACTGTTTTTGACAGTGTCATTATATCAAAGCTGTGGCCGGCGGTAAAGTACAGGCCCAGCATCCCCACCAGTATCAGGGCGGAGCCACCCATCAGCATCAGCGCCAGTTTATTGGCGCTATATTCTTTTTTGCCGCTGCCCCAAATGCCGATTAAGAGATATTTCGGAATTACAGAAATTTCGAGGAAGAAGAAAAGTATGAAAAGATCCAATGAAATAAAGAAACCGTATGCGCCGAGTCCCAGCAGCAGCAGCAGGAAATAAAACTCTTTGGTCATTTTCTCTATATTCCACGATACCAGCACACCGGCAATTACCACAAAGGAAGTGAGCAATATCATCGCTACCGAGATGCCATCCACACCGAAGTGAAAATTGATATTCAGCGATTCGAATAATTTGTAATGCTGCTCAAATAGCATTTGTGCATTGTTGCCGGCTGCTCTTTCTTGCCGGAAAGCAAATAAGAGAGCAAAGGCCAAAGCCAGTTGTACAGCAGAGCCGGCCAGCGATATCCATTTTACCTGTTGCTTGTTGCGGGAAAGCAACACCGCCAGTGCAGTCAGTAACGGGGCTCCTATGAGTAATAAAAGGTTCATTTTTATTTTAATATTGAATGTTGAACAGGTAGTTATGCTAACCTTCGATGTTCATTATTCCTTGTTCAGTATTCATTATTTCTTTATTATTTCAAAATATAAATAAACAGAACAGCCAAAACAATCACGCCTCCCAAAAAGTAAATGGCATATTGCTGCACTTTTCCTGATTGTATCTTTTTTATTCCTTCTGAAACAGCCTGTGTGGTATTGCCGGTCAGGTTTATAAATCCGTCTACTACATTTCTGTCAAACCACGCAGCGGGCCTGCCTACCAGGTTGAATAATATCTTCTTTGTTACAAAGAGATATATCTCGTCAATATAAAATTTGTGATAAGCTGTTTTGTAAATACCGCCCAATGAAGAAGCCAGTTTAGCCGGTTTATCATTTTGTTTAAAATAAAGCCACATAGCCAGCAGTATGCCGGCGAGTCCTAATACTACCGGTAAAATCGAAAACTGTAAATGGAAATGAGACTCCAATGGGCGTCCATCGGAACTAACATATTCACCAAATGGGATAAAGCCCGCAGCCGCTGCACCCACACCTAACAGGACCAATGGCAGCATCATTACAAAACCTCCTTCGCCATGTTGATTGTTGTGTGCATGATGCGCTTTGTTCCAGAAAATACTAAAGTATAAGCGGAACATATAGAAGGCAGTGATACCGGAAGTGATCAGTGCGATCCAGTAAATAGCAGCATTGTTTTGATAAGCTGCCAGCAAAATTTCTTCCTTGCTGAAGAAGCCGGCAAACGGTGGTACACCGGCAATGGCCAGACAAGCAACCAGGAAAGTGATATGCGTTATTGGCATGAACTTTCTTAATCCGCCCATATCGTTCATGTCATTGCTGTGTACATAATGGATCACTGCACCGGCGCCAAGGAATAGCAACGCCTTGAACATGGCATGGGTGAACAGGTGGAACATGGAAGCTGTATAGCCTAATGCAGGCTCAGCGCCATATTTCGCCACACCCAATGCAAACATCATATAACCTATCTGCGACATGGTGGAATAAGCCAGCACCCGTTTGATATCTGTTTGTGTACAGGCAATGACGGCTGCGATGATAGCAGATATGGCACCTACCCAGCCAATAATTTCCAGTACGGCCGGTGTGGTAATAGCAAATACGGGGAATAATCTTGCTACCAGGTAAACGCCTGCTACCACCATCGTAGCAGCATGGATTAATGCTGAAACGGGAGTAGGGCCTTCCATGGCATCGGGCAGCCAGATATGCAGCGGGAACATGGCGCTTTTACCGGCACCGCCAATGAATACCAGCGCTGCTCCCCAGGATAATGCAGAAATACCCAGGAAAGAATAAGTAACGGCTGTTTTAAATTCGTTGGTTTCAGGAGAGGTCAGTCGCTGTATTAATGTAGCAAAATCTAAAGTGCCGGAACAATAGGAGAGAATCAGTATGCCAATCAAAAATCCAAGGTCGGCAAAACGGGTTACGATAAAGGCTTTTTTACTTGCCGCCACTGCACTGGGCTTATTATAATAATAACCGATAAGCAGGAAGGAGGATACACCTACCAGTTCCCAGAAAATATAGATCTGGAAGATATTAGTGGAAAGCACCAGGCCCAGCATGGAAAAAGTAAACAGTCCGAGAAACGCATAGTAGGTAGA
>DASUDW010000390.1:0-2417 GCA_036275415.1 Chitinophagaceae bacterium
TGCCTGCGAAACAGCACTGGGTGATGTAAAAGGCAGCGAAGGGGTATTTGGCTTACAAAGAGCCTTTAAAATGGCGGGTGTAAAGAAGATGATCGTCAGCCTGTGGCAGGTGCCGGATAAAGAAACGGCCGAGTTGATGACCAGCTTTTACAACTACTGGTTAAAAGGCAAAACGATTGAACAGGCGTTTGCCCGGGCGCAGGCAGAGATGCGGAATAAATATTCACCGTATTATTGGGCAGCGTTTGTATTGGTGGAATAAAAAAATAAAAATGAGAATGAAAAAAATCGGATTCTTTGTTTTGGCAACGACATTGTTGATGACACAACTGCGGGCTCAGTATGGTAGTGTGGGCGTTTTTGAAAAAAATGCTGAGCAAGAGGTTATCAGCGTCCGGATCTTTCCGGTAAAATGTACTGTAACCCAAATGGATGACAGCGCTTACCTGAACCTCCGGAAAAGTATCAATGCTTTTATGCACCTCGATGGTTCAAGAGTGTATACTCAATTCTATATCCCGTTTACAGGATATGATGGGGCTAAAGAGTTTGCAATAGATGAGTATATCGGCAAAAAAGCAGCGAAAAAAGTGAAATTCATCCGGGAGTTCGAAGATATCCTGCTGGACAAGGGAGGAAATGTGGTTAGCACACAGGTACAGGAAAGACCGGCTGGCATTATGGTTATTTATTATGCAGATTTCAGTAAGACTGCAGATGCCACTGTTATACATTCTGCATATGCCTATACTGTTTATAGCAAAACCCCGATTAATGTACAGGAAGTGGCCAAAACATTGGCGGGCCGGGTAGTTGGCAGCTCAAAATATACGCATGAGTGGCTGCCGGGAAAAACAATGGAGTATGCCAAGAATAAAATTGGGCCCGGATTATCATTTCGGGATAACGGGGAATTCAGAATAAACTAAACAAGTGAGAACTATCCGTATTTTATATTGCCTGATTTCTTTCATGCTTTTAGGTGCCAGCCGTGCAAAAGCACAAACCTGGGAGCAATTGAATGACAGCTTTTATTATTACTACCAAAGAGATGATTACAAACAGGCTTTGCCGGTGGCACATAAAATTGTGGAAATGGCACGCAACGATTTTGGAGAAGCCGACCAGGAATATGCCACCGCCCTGAATAACCTTGCCTTCACTTATTATAAGTGCGGCAACCTTGCCGCGGCAGAAGATAATTTCCTGGAGTGTTTTACCGTAAAACTAAAAGTGTATGAATCAGAAGATGAGCGATGTCTTAGTACAGTACAAATGCTGAGCGATATCTATAAGGAGCAACAAAACTATAAAGAGGCAGAAAAACTGTTAACCGGGTACTTACAAGTACTTTCTAAAAAAAATAAACAGCAGTCAAAGGCATATGTGTATTCGCTTTATATGCGGGGCGACAGTTACCGGGTAATGCAACAAAATGAACGGGCCATAACAGATTTTTTAGGCGTGTTGAGCAATGAAAATGCCTTTATCACCGATACAGCACTCTTATATGGTGCATACGAAGCGCTGGCCGATTTGTATGGTGATGTGTCTGACAAGCTGAAAGGCGAAAAAATCTTTTTGCGGCATGCTGCATTATGTAAAACAGTGGATGGAGAGCAAAGTGAAAATTATGTTTTAGCTCTTTTCCGGCTGGCCGGCTTTTATGGCAGGACCAGGCAGTATTTGTCTTCACAACAGACCCTCGACAAAGTGGTAGATTGGTATGGTAAAAACAAAGGCACGGAAAGTGAGGAATATCTTTCGGCTTATAACAACAGTATGCTATTGCTGTGTAAACTGGGAAACTATGCTGCTGCCGACAGTATGATGGATGCACAGTTGTTACGCTTAAAAAAGAAGCTGGGCGAGACCTCATCAGCCTTTGAAAATGCTGTTTACAAAGCCGGCATAATATTTATGCAGGCAAATAATTATTTAAAGTCCGAGGAGTATTTCAAAAAAAGTATTTCCCTCAGCCGCCAGTTAAATAAACCTGCCTTACTGATAAGCCGGCTAAATGTACTTGATTCTTTATACGATGAAAAAAACAGAACAGAAGACAGGATACCCGTTTTGGAAGAAATGGTGGCCCTGCATGAGAGGCAAAATCTGCTGACAGATTCTGTATATGCGGCCAAACTGCTTTTCCTGGGCAATTCTTACCGGCGAAGCGGCTATAGCCAAAGGGCAGTTGAGCTTGTCCCCAAAATTGACAGTGCATCCCGAATGGCTTACCCGGATAAGACGAACTCCTATATTGATAGCCGCACCATCATTGCCAATATATATGTATCGGCTGGTATGCTGGATAAAGCCGATAATTATTATCAGCAGTCACTCCGGCTGGCCTCGGTTGTCTGGAAAGACAAAAAGGAACGGTATGCCGGTTTATTGAAAGTGGTAGGCCAGATGTA
>DASUDW010000391.1:0-3750 GCA_036275415.1 Chitinophagaceae bacterium
TTGATATGTTGGGCGATATTGATCTGACTGTATCTGATGTAAGAGAGAGTATCCTGGCCAATTTAAAGAAGCGATTTGCAACTGCAGGTATCAAAAAGTATAAATGTTTTATTGCTGACCTTACAAAGGATGATGCAATTGCTCAACAAATCAAATTTGACCTGGTGATTGCTGATGTGCCTTGCAGCGGCAGCGGCACCTGGAGCCGCACCCCGGAGCAACTTTTTTATTTTGATGAAACTAAAATTGAGCAGTATGCTGCTTTGCAAAAAAAGATCCTATCGAATGTAATTCCTGCAGTAAGGCCAGGGGGCTTCTTGTTATATATAACCTGTTCAGTTTTTGCGAAGGAAAATGAGGATGTTATCGATTTTATAACACAGCAAACAGGGCTGGTATTAGTGAAGTCAGTGCTGCTGAAAGGTTATGAAATGAAAGCAGACACGATGTTTGCTGCTTTATTACAAAAAACTTTATAGTTTAAGTAATTCAGCGTTGCCGATCAGTTTTTCCCCGTTCATTACACGGATGTAATAATTGCCTTTTGCCAATTTACCTGAAGGTATCTCTATGATTTTCTTACCGGTGGTTTTGCTTTCTTTTAATTGCATAATCAGCGATCCTTTTGAATCGTACACAAGAACCGGCATATTATTTACGGGGTAGGGTGTTTCTATTATCAGGGAAAAAGAGCTGCCCGATACAGGATTAGGCTGTATTGATACTATTGTACCTGTTGGTTGAGGATTATTGGTACCCGTTACAATGCAGCCACTGACAATATTTATGTTGGCCGTATCGATGTACACTGCATAAAAGGAGGCTGTAGCCGTATCCAGTACCTGCCGGATGCGGTAAGAGTAAGTGCCGGAAGAACCGCTTACCAGGTCGTTATTGATTTGATAGGACCTGTTGGTCAATAATACACCTGCCTGCGGACTTAGCTCTGCAATTTTTGAATAATTGGTTTCACCGGGTGCTTTTCTTTCGATCTCATACTTCATGGCCGAAATATCCTTGCTGTTCCAGGAAACAGTAACCCTGCAGCCGGTAACAGTGGCTGATGAAGTTGCATATTCACTCAGCAATCTTCCAAAGGCCAGTCTTATATCCGGTATGCCGTAACCAACTCGGTCATCCGGATTGGCGGCACGGGTGCCTGCCTGTTGTAATGCCCTGGCAATTTTCATATTGTTGAATTCAGGAAATCCCTGCCAAAGGCAGGTGCCTAACCCGGCCATATTCGGGCAGGCATAGGATGTGCCATTTCCGGTGACTACGGTATTGGAAGTAGATTGTACCATAGCTGAAACACCTACAGAGGCTATATCAGGTTTTATTTGCCCGTCACCGGAAGGGCCATAACTGGAAAAACTGCCTACAACGCCAGTTGTATTTACGGCACCAATAGCCAATACACTGTCGCCATCAGCAGGCGTAATGATGTTTCTCCAATAAATATTGCCGGCATTGCCGGCTGCTACAAAAACCAATAAGCCTTTTTTTGCGGCAAGGTCTGCGGCAATGGCAGACATGGTGGTGTTTCCATCTAAGGTACTGTACGGATAATCCGGAACACCGCCATCAAATTGATAGCCATAACCCAAGGAAGAAGAAATGACATCGGCGCCGGAGCTGTCTGCTCTTTCTACCCCGCAGGCCCAGTTGAATTCTTCAATCGGGTATTCGCTGGCATTGTCTTCCGTTTGATAGAGCCAGAAGCTTGCCTTTGGAGCTTTGCCAATAAATTGTCCGGGTATATTTGCCACTATAGCAGACAAGCAACTCATCCCATGGCTTCCGTCGTTGGCAACATTTGCTTCACGGGCTACAAAGTCCCAGGTACCTAATACCTGCCCTCCTGCATTCATACTGTCAAATGCTTTCAGGTTGGTGTAGTTATTGAATCCATTATCCAGCATACCGATTTGCATTCCCTGTCCACGCAGACCAATATTATGCAGGAATTCTCCGTTGTGAAGGTGTATTTCATTAAATGAACCGGTGCCGTAGTTAAAATAATCTGCAGTAAGTTGTTCAATTCGCTGTGCCGAAGAATAGGGGGTAAAAATTTCTTCTGATTCAAATTTATTGAAAAACGCAGTGCTGCGACCGTTATTCCTGGCGGCTACTGAGCTAACTGATTGAACAAATGGTAATGCATTAATGGCTGTAATGGCTGCAGCGCTGGATGTTTGAATAGTGATAGCATTCAACCAGCGGGAAACATTCAGCACATTTACACCGGATATTGCTGCCACCTGTGAAATATAAGTGGGGGTAACAGGCAGGTCCGTACTGTCAATTGCAATAGAGAACTTTGTTCTTCGCTGTATGGCACGGGTTGATAAATAGGCGGAAGGGTTGGATAGTGTAAATGAAGAGTTCCCTTTGTTTTTAAAACGTACTACGTAGCGGGTAAACTGAGCTTCAGCGGCCATTGCCCCAAGCATGAGCAGCAAAAAAGATAAGAGAACTTTTTTCATATAAAACGGCAGAGAAAATGCCATTCAAATTTACGGGCAATTAGGCAGAATTAGTTGCGTTCGATCATCCACATGGTAACGCCAAACCCGGTTTTATACGGGCCTGCCGGGTTTCCGGTGTTGGGCTGGTATTCCCAAATTTCATATTCCCGGTAAACCAGGCCAATATTTTTGGAGTATCTTTCAACGGACCTGGTTTTTGCAGCATAGGAAGAAGTGCTTACTATCGGTACATTAAAAGATTCATCAATCTGCTCCACCGTCAATACGTTGGAATAATTATTTCCCCTGAAACTGAATGAACCCGGATCTCCGTTGTAATAATATTCCCAGTCGCCCATATTGTCGTCATTGCTGAACTGGTATAACGGATCGTTGGGGCCGCCATAGGGGTTTAAGGGCAGGTATTTATTTCCTTTCCAGCTATAGCCATCTTTTACCGGCATATGTAATTTGATATACCGGAAGTTTTCTTCACTGGCAACTTCTACCTGGTCGCTTAGCGGTGTTACTAAATACGTTTTACCTGGCTGCCAGGGTTGTGTACCGGCTGAATCCCTTATGTAAGTGAAGATGCGGTACGCAGACCTTCCGAGGTTGTCCGTTATAATGGCATTTACTTCATGTTTTACCTGGTATTTTCTGTATTCTGTTGTACGGCCGAAATTGGTAAATACCATTGAATCTACCCGGTAAGTAATGTATTTACCGACTGTCATGGGCAAATAATTATTGACATTATCTGTGACAAATTCTTCTTTTTTGTCATCGCAGGCAGCCAGGAATAATATTGCCAGGATGGCAATAAAAGGTTTGCGGGTAAATAAGAATCTCATAAGTGGTTTTTCTGTATTCACGGATAAAAAATTATCTGGTTAAATAGTTTGTCCGGGTTTTCGGATGGTTAAAACTACAAACAAAAAGCGGGGAAACATAACAGCCCCGCTTTAAAACGTAGTTTTTTATGCTTTATTGCCTGATTTTAAACGAGTTCACCCCGTTGAATGATCCCACCACCCAGTACATCTTCCTCCTCATAAAACACGGCACTTTGCCCCGGAGCTATGCCTTTGGCATTCTCATAAAATCTTACTTTGACCTGGCCGTTTTCCGGGTATAAATTAGAAAGGCTGCCTTTATCCTTGTACCTGATTTTGGTAATAGCTTCCATTCCGGGTGTCAGGTTATCGTATTTTATAAGGTTTATTTTGCCCACCATCATTTCATTTTGCTCAAGGTCTTCTTCGTCTCCCAGCGTTACTGT
>DASUDW010000392.1:0-34487 GCA_036275415.1 Chitinophagaceae bacterium
CTGAGCAACGAAAAATTTGTACAAAACGCCAAACCGGAGGTAATTGAAACGGAAAGGAAAAAAAAGGCTGATGCAGAGGCCAAAATCAGGATCATTGAAGAAAGTCTGATAAATCTGTAAGACCGGATCTTATTTTGTATACCCCGCAGTTATTAGTATTATCTAGGTATAATACTTACGGGCAATACAAATTCAAATACTGTTCCTTTGAATCCATCAAACTGGTCACGGTCCAGCAGCCGGCTTATACGGATTCCAAAAGTTAAGGGATACTGGTTCCACCATTTGGTATCAATAAATATCTCACCTCCTGCACTTCGCTGGTCCCGGGTTTGTGTTTTATCCCGGGAGTAAACTTTGGTAAAATCATAAAAGGCATTGGCCCTTATGCGCTGCAGGTATAAGATATTACCAAAGCCCCAATCGGGGTGCCAAATCGGAAAATGATAATTGGCAGATAGCCGCCACATCCTTGAAAAATAGCGGCCTTCGTACCCCCTGGAGTAACCAAACCTGTTTGCAAAAACCACCTGCGATAAAGTATCTCTTTGCTGGAACGAACCTGTAAGCACCAGGTTATGATTAGTCAACAATCCCGGAGTATATAGCGCTGCGTTGGCAATGAATTGGTAACCTGTCACGGATGTTATGGCATGACGGTGATTGGCAGAAAGAGAATAAGCAAACCTTGGAAAAATATGCTGTGCAGCCCTTTGTATCTGCTGAGACCAACTGATTGTATGCAGCAGGTAACTGAACGAATTGTTGCCGATAGAATCCTTGAAGAACCCTTTGTTAAATTCATTTCTCAGGACATAATTACTGCTAAGGTTGAAACTTTTAAAAGTTTGACCGCTTGCATAGTTTAGGGGTATGCTTAATCCAACACGGGTATCTAATTGGTCCCAATAACGGATTTTATTACCAATGATGTCTGAGCGGTCAAAAGTATACTCTGTTCCAAAATTGATATAAGGGAACAAGGCCCCGTATATGAGGCTTAACCCTGTTGCACTGGTCTTTTCATTTTCGTTATAGAGATAATATAATTCACTCTGCAAGGTGTTCAACACATTCTCACCGTAAAGAGAAAAGGTGAAAATAGGATCTGAATAATAGGGTCTCCAGCTATGAAAATTCAATAGCCTTGTTGATTTTCGGTAGTCAGAAACCGGGAATATCCTTTCCGGAACCTTATTCTGTAATATATCACCTGCATTATCTGAAGTGCTGACTGCAAAAGGGGCTTTCAAGGATTCAGTAACTGATTCTCCGACTTCCTGCCACTGTATATCTTTCTCCGAAGTTTGTTTAAGCTGATACCCATCTGCAGTAAATGATGACCAGGTGAGTTTGCCTTCAGTTGCATTTACAAAGTAGTTTCCCAGCGGACCATTACTTAACCTGAAAATCTTTTTATCATTTAATCGCAGAGCGAATACATCATCATTCCCACCATAATTAGCAGTAAAATAGACTGTGCCATTATATACTGAAGGATAACCTGCAACATTGAAAGATGGCGGTGTAAGCCGCACAATATTCCCGGTAGCTATTTCTGCTTTTGCCAGGCACATTTTACCATCCCGCAACCGAACGGCGGTCAACAATGTGTTATCATCAATAAATTTCGGATCAGTAAATACCAGTATCTCCGATGAATGGATCTTTTGTATAAGCTTACCATCCGGCACACTCACTATGTGCAGTTCGCTGCGACCATCAAAATTATTTTGTACGGCAGCCACTTTTGTTCCATCCTGCGAAATGTCCGGCGTAAAGTATTTTGACTTTTTGGTGAGAGCAGATTGCTGGCCGGTCTTAACATCCAATAATTTGATCACACTATAATCTTTCCAGCCCCACCGGGGATCTGATTCATAAGAAGCATAAACAATCTTTCCATTACGGTAAGAATATTGCTCATCAATAGAAATATCCCTGGCCCGAAGCCGGTGTTCACCACTTTTATCACGGAGGTAAAATACCGGACGTTGTCTGTAACTGGATTTCAGGTATATCAATGAATCCGATCCGGTATTGTACGGAAAATAATAGTTGGTAACATAATGCTGATTTACAGGAAGTAAATAATCCTGTATTTGTACTGAAGCTGGCTTAGTATTTTCCCGGTAAAAATTAAATGCCTGCGATACAAAGGTTTTATAATCAACACCGGAATATTTTTTTACGGCAGCCTGGAAAGGATAGAAAAGACCCTTAAAAGCACTGGCATCCCTTGTAACTTTTTGCCAGAAATCATTCCCGTATTTTTCATACCCATAATTCACCAGCAAGAACCCAAGGTTGTAATGGTTAGGCACATAGTCTTTCAGTGAACCATTTCTCAACTTCATCCATGAATATTTTTTATCGGCCTGCCATAAGGATGGATAAGTATTCATAAAAAGAGGCAACCTTCCTCTCCCTTGCCTGCTTAAAACTGTTTCCTGGTATACAGCATCACCTTCGTAAAACCAGTCAGGTATGGATGCATTGATGGCAAGGGTATAGCCATCTTCACCAAACAAGGATTTCATCAGTTTGCTTAGCCCGTTATGAAAATTGTTGAATTGCTGCACATGCCTGTATTCATGCAATGCTAACTGATCGGTCCAGCTAATGCTGCCCTGGCTGAAATTAACAGGGTCGGGTGTTAAAAAGAATTCACTGCGGAAAGGCCCCATTTGAACATACCCGTTCGCAATGGTTGTTTGGTTTTGCAAAACAATATTCACTTTCTTCAGCCGGTTGCCCAATGAGTAAGGTTTTTCTTTGGCAAGGTAATGTACAACGGATGCCACCCTGAAGGCCTGGCTATCCATCCCGGCAGGAAAAATAACCCTGACAGAATCAGTATTTACCTGCTTCCATTTCAGAGATGGCGGGTTACCGCCAAATTGCTGGGAAAAACAAAAACCACTAACAAACAAAAGTGTGAGTAAAAGAAAAAACCTTCGCATGATTTATGGATATTAAACAGGAAGATAAGCAGTAAATCAGCATTCCGGCAAGCTTAGCGGTACATTCACAGCAAGGCCTCCGTCAGCAGTTTCTTTATATTTGAAATCCATGTCTTTGGCCGTGTCCCACATGGTCTTTATTACGGCATCGAGTGATACCTTGGCAAAGTCAGGTGTACTTTGCAGGGCCAATTGAGAAGCGGTAATCGCTTTTATAGCACCCATGGTATTTCGTTCAATACAGGGAACCTGCACAAGGCCTGCAATGGGGTCGCAGGTAAGCCCAAGGTGATGTTCCATCGCAATTTCGGAAGCCATCATTACCTGCTTTTGCGTGCCACCCATACACTCCGTTAGCCCTGCAGCTGCCATAGCGGAGGAAACACCAATTTCTGCCTGGCACCCACCCATAGCAGCGGATAATGTAGCACCCTTTTTGAATATACTTCCAATTTCGGCAGCAGTTAATAAAAACTGAATAATCTTATCATCTGTATCGCCGTTACAGAATGTTATAAAATACTGCATCACAGCCGGAATAACACCTGCTGCCCCGTTCGTAGGTGCTGTAACTACCCTGCCAAATGAAGCATTTTCCTCATTTACTGCCAGGGCAAAACAACTGACCCAGTCAAGGGTGTATTTAAAATCATTACCACCAGTACGTATAGCTTCTACCCAGGATTCATATTCCGTATATGATTTACCCGCCAGGAGTTTTTTATTCAATTCTGCCCCTCTGCGTTTAACATTAAGGCCACCGGGCAACATACCGGGAGTATGGCAGCCGCGGTAAATGCATTCTTTCATTACCCGCCAGATGTTCAGCAATCCTTTGCGGGTTTCTTCTTCCGGTCTCCATACATGTTCATTCTCCAAAACAATTTCACTGACACCCATACCGGTTTTTATGCACCAATGCTGCAGGTCATCTGCAGTATTGATAGGGAAAGGAAGCTGTTCGTCCTGTTTAGCAGAAACCTGTTCATTTTCTTTTACAACAAATCCCCCGCCGACTGAATAAAATGTTTCTGCCAGGGTTTCTCCGTCCCTGAATTCTGCGAGGAATGTAACGGCATTGGGATGAAAAGGCAGATTTTCCGTAACGAGAAACTCAATATCTTCAGCAGGATCAAAATCTACTTCATGTAAACCCAGCAATATCATTTTCTTCATGGCAGCAATATCGCTGATCTTTGAACCGATCATTTCCACGGCAAAAGTTACCGGATCATCTCCACAAAGGCCCAATTGTACTGCCACATCAGTGCCGTGCCCTTTGCCGGTTTTAGCCAAAGAGCCGTACAACAATACTTTTACTTTTACAACCTCAAAAAGTTTCAACTGGTCATTGAGAGATGTCACAAATCGCTGCGCTGCTCTCCAGGGGCCCAATGTATGCGAACTGGAGGGCCCTACTCCAATTTTGAAAATATCAAAGACAGAAATGGCTTCGTGTGGCAAGGTTGTTAGTTTAATTGATATACAAGTTAGCAGAAAATAGTTACTGCCTGTTATTGTACATCTACAACAGTAACTTCAAAATATAAAATTGCATTGGCAGGAATAGTACCTTGTCCGGTGCACCCATATGCCAACGCCGAGGGAATGATCAATTTGATTATTCCGCCCTTCTGAACAAGCGGAATACCTAATTGCCAGCCTGCAATTGTTCTGGCCAGGGGAAATGAAACCGGGTTCACTGTTTGGGAGTCGAACACGGTGCCATCCAATAGTTTACCTACATATTTAGCAGAAATTACTGAACTAAGAGTTGGAACGGTACCGCTTCCGGCATTGATAATTTCATAAAATAAACCACTGGAATGCCTGACAGCGTTGATTGAATTGGCCGTAGCATAGGCACGGATCGCCGCCTCTTCGCTGTCTACTGTTTTCGGTGTACAGCTGTTATCCTTCAGGCAACCTGTTGAAATCACCATAATAGAAAATGCTGCTAAAAATGAATAGTATTTCTTCATAATCATTGTTTCAATAGTTTATTTATTAGAATCTCTTTTCTGAATAAGCTCTTTATATTGTTGTTCGTTTATTTCCCAACGGTGACGGGCTGAAAAAATGACAATAAACACAACAATTAGTACAGCCGCAACCAATAAAACCAAAATAAGGGATGTTTGTTCCCTTCGCAAAGCCATTTCTGCCCTTTTGTACCAACCTGAAAAAGAAATCACAAAAATAGCAGCCACCATCACAACTCCCAAAGGCAACCCAACCGCCAGTTGCCCTACAACTTTCTTCTTTTTTAACCGGTTTTCATCCCAGTATTTTACAAAATCTGTTTCCTCTTTGTTTAGCATATTGATTTCCCCTGCTCACTTTGGTTAAATCGCAAAGGTAAAGGCATAAAGTCAATAGTGCTCCCCTTGCAACAGCGGGACAAAATGTATATCTTGTGTCATTAATTGTTAAGGCTTTGAAAATTACCAACCTGCTGGCCCAATTTCTTTATTTAAACAAGCGGCTCGATTTGCCGGGGATCGGAACATTTATACTTGACCCATCTGCCGTTATTGAAACTGAAAAAGGAAAACAAAATAAATCACCGCTGCTGGAGGGTGTTACATTTGAAGACAATCGTTCAGCCAGGGAGGATGAAAAGCTCATTGCCTATATTTCTGAACAAAGTGGCAAAATAAAAGCGTTGGCCTCCGCTGATCTTAATTCACACCTGGAACTGGCCCGTCAATTTCTGAATATTGGTAAACCATTTCTTTTTGAAGGCATCGGTAGCCTGGTTAAAAAACAAAGTGGTGAATTAAGTTTTACACCCGGGCATGTGCTAGCTGATAAAATGGATCATACTGTAAGCCGTGAATATGGCAAAGAAGCCGTACCGGAGGAAGCAGACAGTGATTATAAAAGTGTTTTTTATGCAAAATCGGATAAAGCAGCCTGGAAGAAGCCGGCTGTCATTGCATTGATTCTTGCAGGCTTTTTATTAGCCATCTGGGGAGGATATACTGTTTATAAAAACAGAACTTCCGGCGAAAATGATGAAGTAGTGAAAGAAGAAAAAGGACCTGCCCAAAAAGATGCCGTTCAAACTTTCAAGGATACAGTTCAGCAAAATATAACTAACGCACAGGATACAATAAAAAAACCGGGTAATACTGCTGCAACTGCTGGCTATAAAATAATACTGGAAACCTCTCCAAAAACCAGGGCCTATTACCGCTACGGCAGGCTTAAAACTTTTCAATGGCCGGTACAAATGGAAACAAAAGATTCAACTCTTTTCACCATTTACATGACATTGACACTTACCCCTGCCGATACTACCCGGATGCTCGATTCCCTGAGCCGTTTAAATGGAAAGAGAGTTTATATAAGCCAATAAAAATGAAAAAGCCAACGAAAAAATCGATGGCTTTTCCTGAGGTCCCGACCAGATTCGAACTGGTGTAGGAGCTTTTGCAGAGCTCTGCCTAGCCACTCGGCCACAGGACCAATTCAATTATTTCAGATTGTAGAATTTAGACTTTAGATTTGAAATCTGAAACGGTTGCAAATATACATTTTTTGGCTAATTCGCTAACAAATAATAAAAGAACATGAGCAGAATAGCAGAATCAGAACTGATCATCAATTCAAGGGGTGCTATATACCATTTGGACTTAAGACCGGAAGAAATTGCCGGCACTGTCATTACCGTTGGCGATCCTGACCGGGTAAAAGAGGTCAGCAAATATTTTGATAAGATAGAGGTAAAAAGACAACACCGGGAATTCATTTCACATACCGGAACGGTCGGAAATAAGAGATTAACCGTTCTTTCCTCCGGCATCGGCCCGGATAATATTGATATCGTCATCAATGAACTGGATGCCCTTGTTAATATTGATTTTGAAACCAGGGAAATAAAGAAAGAACTTAAGTTTATTAATATCATTCGAATCGGCACATCCGGTTCCCTGCAGGCTGACATACCGGTTGACAGTTTTGTGGCATCCACCCATGGCCTTGGCGTTGACAACCTGCTGAACTTCTACCGACATGAACAAAATGAGCAGGAAAAGGAATTACTTCAATCTTTTATAACCCAAACACAGTTACAAAGCCAGATTGGCAATCCCTATATTACCAGTTGTTCGGCCTCGCTGATCAAGCATTTTGTGAAAGATTTCCATCAGGGTATTACTGTCACCTGCCCGGGTTTTTATGGGCCGCAAGGGCGAATTTTAAGATTGGGTGTCAGAAATCCTGATCTGATCAACCGGTTAACTGATTTCAGGTTTGGGCAGCACAGGATCACTAATTTCGAAATGGAAACATCAGCAATATATGGACTGGGAAAATTACTTGGTCATCATTGCCTTGCCATCAATGCCATTGTTGCCAACAGGGTTAAAAAAGAATTTTCCCGGGACGGACAAGCCGCTGTTGAAAACCTGATTAAAACATTCATTCAAATTTTTAGCGAAAACATCTGATGACCTTACCATTCTTTAAATACCAGGGCACCGGCAATGACTTTATCCTTGTAGATAACAGGAAACAGGAATTTATACTGACACAGCAACAGATCCATTTTTTGTGCGACCGAAGGTTTGGTATAGGCGCAGACGGATTAATGCTACTACAGGATAAAAGCGGATTCGATTTTGAGATGAAATATTACAATGCAGATGGCCGAGAAGGCAGTATGTGCGGAAACGGAGGAAGATGTATGGTAAAATTTGCTTATCACCTGGGTATACATAAGGATCTTTACCGTTTTTTAGCATCCGACGGAGTGCATGAAGCTGAAATTGACATCGACGGGATCATTTCTCTGAAGATGAAAGATGTTTCATCAGTAAAGAAATATAACGGGGATTATATCCTCAACACCGGATCTCCTCATTACATAAAAATGGTGACCAATGTAATGACTATGGATGTTTTCAGAAAAGGTTATGAGATCAGGCACAGCAAGCAATTTGAAGAAGAAGGTATCAATGTTAATTTCGTGGAACTTTCTGATGAACCTGATAAGATAATTGTCAGGACATTTGAACGGGGTGTGGAAGATGAAACCTACTCTTGCGGAACAGGTGTGACAGCCGCAGCCCTTGTTTGCTACCATAATGAAAATGGCTTCAATGATGTGGAAGTAAAAACCCTTGGTGGCCAGCTTACCGTCGAATTTGACCGGGTAGACGAAGACAAATATGAAAATATTTGGCTATGCGGGCCGGCTGAAAAAGTATTTGAAGGAGCAATAGAACTGAAATGAACAAATTTGCAGATGCTTTTGCAGTAACAGAAGCTTACCTTTGCGCCGGCCATGATCCAGTATTTCAAAAATATCAATCAGCAAACCATCGCCATTGACCGGCCTGAAAACGGTGCCTGGGTAAATGTACTCCCCCCGTTAAAACAGGAAGAGTTTTCAGAATTGTCTTCCGTTCTGGATATCCCTATCGACTTTCTCACTGACTCATTAGATATTGACGAGAGAAGCCGCTTCGAAGAAGATGACAATGTAAAGCTGATTGTCATTAAAGCGCCTACAGAAAACAATTCATTTAATGAAAGTGATGCCTACTTTATTACCATACCGATCTGTATAATTCTTACGCATAACCAGATTGTAACGGTTAACTCTTTTGAAAATCCTGCTATAAAGAAATTCCTGAACACCTTTCAGAACCGTCATCCGGACAAACGGAATATGATGGTGCTGAAAGTCTTTGAAAAGATCGTTCAGAATTTTATGGAACAATTGAAAGAGATTAACCTGCGCCGGAATACGTACGAACAAAAATTGTATGATGCCAGCCGGAACGAGCATCTGCTGGAATTGATGCGCATCCAAAAGAGCCTGGTTTATTTTGTAACTGCCCTGCGGTCTAACGAAATGCTGATGATGAAACTTGAAAGGACTAATTTCCTGGGCCTGACAGAGGATGAAAAGGAATTCCTTAACGACCTTATAGTCGATAATTCACAGGCACTTGAGATGGCGAATATTTACACCAATATCCTCAGTAGTACGCTGGATGCCTTTGCCAGCATCATTGCCAATAATCAAAACCAGGTTTTAAAACGCTTAGCCATTATCACCATCGTTCTTACATTTCCAGTACTTATTGCCAGTTTATTTGGTATGAATGTGCCAAGTGGTTTCGAAAATTCAAAATACGCCTTCTATATAGTTGCTATTCTTTCCATGGGAATTTCTATAGGCATAGGGTGGTTCTTCTTCCGCAAAAAATTATTCTGATCAGCATGTTCAATCTCCGGGTTTACGGCATTCTTATCAATGATCAGCAACAGGTCCTTGTCAGTGATGAATTGATTCGGGGGAATTATATCACTAAATTTCCCGGAGGAGGCCTTGAATTCGGGGAAGGCACCCGTGATTGCCTGAAAAGAGAATTCCTGGAAGAAATGAACCTGCAGGTAGAAATAGAGAATCACATCTATACAACTGACTTTTTTCAGCTATCAGCATTCAACCCTGAACACCAGATCATTTCTATATATTATTCCGTAAAAGCCCTGGAACCAATAAAAGTACCCATTCGGTCAAAGCCTTTTGATTTTGATGAAAAACAAATGAAAGTGTATGAAGCCAACAGAGAAACAGAAACTTTCCGATTTATAGACTGGCCGGATTTTTCTGCTGAAAGTGTCACACTGCCAATAGATAAAATTGTAGCGTCTTTACTCAAAAGAAACTTTAATCATCTGCCATAGCTGCCTTTTTCATAGCTGCAGCCTGCTCATGCCCCAGGTATTTCTCTATTATTTCATGGACAATATAAATGACCGGGGTCAATAATATAGCTACCAGGAATTTATAAATGTAATTCACTACACCTACCGCTATGAATAACTTAAATGGCCATACAAAATCATTTCCTGATGCATTGACCCTCGTACCAACATAAAATGCGATAAAAAGCACTACAAAGCTGTCAATAAACTGAGAAATCAATGTAGAGCCGGTGGCCCTCAGCCAAATTAATTTTTCCCCGGTATTCTTTTTTATTTTATGGAAAACAAAAACATCAATCAGCTGCCCCAAAATAAATGCTGTCAATGAACCTATGATAATAAAACCACCCTGGCCTAATACACTGTTATAAGCTTTCTCCATGTCCGGAACACCACTACCCTGCTTACTGGTTATAAAAAAATCAGCCGGCACCAATTTCATAGCTCCATAGAAAACAAGGAAGGCAAATGCAATTAAACCGGCGGTGAGATAAGACAGGAAGCGAACCCCCCGCATTCCGTAATATTCATTGATAATATCTGTCATAATAAAAACAACCGGCCATAAAAGCACACCGGCAGTTAGATTTATAGACAGGTCATTGCCCAATAACCTGATCTGTAGGGGCTGAAACCCCAATGTCTTTTCCAGGGAAAAAATCTTGACCCCGATAATTTCAGCTATCAGGGCATTGGAGATGAAAATTCCGGCCAGTATGATGAACAGTTTAGTTGGTTTGCTTTGAATGATTGTTTTGATCATAACCCGGATTGATTATATAAATAATTTACATATACAATATAACTTAAGAGAATAAGCATAACAAAAACATTGGCAACCATCAGCCAGGAAGGAACTACCGTGCCAGGTTTTTTACCCGCTATAAACAAGACCAGGTAGCAAAGTAAAGTAAGCGGCACAATGATCATTCCCATAAAAAACCCTATGGTAATAATGGTTGACACAAGGCTCTCGTCTGTAATCCAGTTTTTTACCAGCAAGGATAAACTGATAAGGAAAAACAAACCGCAGATAAAGGAAAGCCTCGATAAAAATAAAAGCCAGCGCATCGGTATTTTAGTCTAAAATAGCATTATTTTGTCAGCCTAATTGTGAAATAATATGAGTAATCCGCTGCTTAAAAAAGCACTTCCCCATTTCATAGCCATAGTAGTATTCTTAATCGTTTCAGCATTGTTTTGTAAGCCTGTGCTGGAAGGAAATGTCTTGAACCAGCATGATAATGTAGGCTGGAAAGGTATGGCGCAAGATGCTTTTGAATACAAGAAAGAACATGGTCATTTCCCGTTGTGGAACCCCAATCTCTTCAGCGGGATGCCCAATTACCAGGTGGCTATGGAGGGCAAAAGCGTATTGCCGGATATGATCAAGGTTGTCACACTTTGGACACCTAAACCCATCAATTTCTTTTTCCTTGCCTGTATCTGTTTCTATATTCTTTGTTTGTCATTACGTACAAATCCAATTATTGGTATGCTGGGGGCCTTAGCCTATGCATTTTCTACCTATAATGCAGTAATCCTTGCCGCCGGACATGACACCCAACTACTGGCCACCGGTTTAATGCCCCTTGTGATGGCCGGTATAATTAATATTTATGAAAAAAGATATTGGCTGGGCTTTGCATTGACCACATTCGGCGCTTACCAACAAGTAGGTGTCAATCACCTGCAGGTTACTTATTATTTCTTCCTGGTTGCTTTTATTGTAACATTGGTTTACCTGATCAAATGGCTTAAAGAGAAAGACTGGAAACATATAGCAATAGCAGGTGCCTTAACTGTTGTTGCCGGCATCATCGGAGTGGCCGGCAATGCACTGATCTTAATGACTACCGCCGAATACAGCAAGTTTACGATGAGAGGCGGTAAAGATCTTCAGATTGAAGGAGACACCGTAACTGCCACAAAAACAAAAGGACTTGATACGTCCTATGCTTTTGAGTACAGCCTCGGTAAAGGAGAAATCATTTCACTCATTATGCCGAATGCCTACGGAGGTTATAGCAGCCGATACGCCGGTGAAGAATCGAATGTGGTTAAAAAGCTGACAGAACTTGGTGTACCGGAAAACAATGCCATACAGGTAGCAGAAGGCATGCCCGTTTATTGGGGTAAGTTGTACACATCCGGACCGGCCTATTTAGGTGTAATAATATGTTTACTGGGTTTAATTGGCTTTGTTGTACTGAAATCTCCCATTAGGTGGGGCTTGCTGGCAGCCACCATATTCGGCATCATCATTGCCTGGGGCAAATACCTGCCCGGGGTGAATACGTTTTTATTTGAACACCTCCCTTTGTATAATAAATTCAGGTCTCCGGCATTTGCACAGGTCATCCCGCAATTTACCATTGGCATTGTAGCCGTACTAACCCTGCAGCAATTGTTTTTCGGAGATAAACTAAAACAAACTGATTTCAAAAAAGTACTTTTTACAGCAGGTGGTTTATTGGCATTGTTGGGCTTAATGTACTTAACTGCCAATTTTGCTTCACCTTACGACAATGAAATAAGGGACAGCATATCAAAACAGGCACAAAATGATGCCATCGGCCAGGCAGTTATTTCCGGCTTAAAAGCTGACAGGAAAGCCTTATTCGGAGGCCAGTTATTGAGAACACTGGCTTTGATGCTTGCTGCCATCGGTATACTATATCTGTATTTCAAAGAAAAACTGAATGCCAAGACATCCCTTATTATTTTATTGGCAATTAGTACGCTGGAAATTACATTTACCAGCCATCTATATTTCAGTAATGACAAAGGGCCCTTTGAAAACAGGCAAGACCAGTTATTTGTATCAGCGGATGACTACACCAGTGCAAACTTTGCCAAAACGGCTACAGATGAACAGATACTAAAGGACAAGGACCCTAACTACAGGGTACTAAATATGGCAGGCACTACTAACGGAGGCACTTTCAGTGAATCAAGAACATCCTATTACCACAAATCAGTTGGTGGTTACCATCCTGCCAAACTGAGGATTTACCAGGATGTTATCGAAAAATACCTGAGCGGCAATACCAACCAGCAGGTATTGAATATGCTGAACACAAAATATATCATCTTCAGAGACCCGCAATCCAAACAGGAAATGGTGATACCCAACCCGGATGCTTATGGCAACTGTTGGCTTGTAAAGCATGTGAAGGTAACAGAAGACAGAGTAGCTGCCTTTAAATCTATAGGAATAACGAACCTGAAAGACACCGCTATTGTGGACAAATCATTTAGCAGCCTGGTTGTGCAACCACAACCAGATTCACTTTCCGCTATCAAAATGACCAAGTTTGATAATGACGCCATTGAGTATGAAGCCAGCTGCAACGGGCCACAGTTTGCGGTATTCAGTGAAGTTTACTACCCGAAGGGCTGGAACGTTTACCTGGATGGTAAGAAAGCAAACTATTGCAACGTCAACTATATCTTACGGGGAATGTCAGTTCCTTCAGGAAAGCATACGATCAGGTTTGTATTTGAACCAGAATCTGTGAAGAAAGGAACGAACATTATGTTCATGGCATCCATATTGGTGTTAGTTATATTACTGGGCGGATTATTTATGGCATGGAAGCAAGGCCGTAAAAACGGCTGACAAAAGCTATGAACAAGATCCTGGTCATTGCTCCTTATTCTTACCTCCCGTATTTCTCAGGCGGACAGAAATTCATTGCAAAATTTCTGCACTACCTCGGAGAGAAAAAAGAACTGACGGTTGTTACCGTAGGACGTAATGATTTTTCATTAGCTAAAGGATATGCCACAATACCATTGCTGAAAGAACCTTTTTCCCGTTATTATGATCTCAGCCTTATCTCTAAGATCACTAATGTAATAAAGGAGAAAAATATTGATACGGTAATCTGGGAGCACCCCTATTTTGCCTGGCTTGCCTTCATCATCAGAAGAAAAACAGGGGTAAAAACATTTTTTCACACTCATAATATAGAACACCAGCGTTTTAAAAGTACGGGCAAATGGTGGTGGCCCGTTTTAAAATGGTATGAAAAATGGTGTTTTAAAAAAGCAGACGGTATTTTTTTTATTACACCCGAGGATAAAGCATTCGCAACCGGTAATTGGAAGATAGATCCTTCAAAATGTATCGATCTTCCGTTTGGTGTTGACAATAAAGAACAGCCTGCAGACAGACAAGAATGCCGGCAGCAAGTATCAGCCAAACATCATATAAGTGTTGAAGAAAATATACTGCTGTTTAACGGCTGGCTTAACTATAAACCCAACCTGGATGCATTAAAAGCCATTTTGAATAAAATAAACCCAATTCTGGAATCTGCCCCATCTTTCCGGTATAAATTAATTATTTGCGGCAAAGGATTACCCGCCGAAATGAATGAATTGAAAGATTATACAGGCAATAATATTATTTATGCCGGATTTGTAGAAGATATAGAACTATATTTTAAGGCCAGTGATGTATTGCTGAATCCTGTTCAATCCGGGGGCGGAATAAAAACCAAAATGGTGGAAGCCATCGCTTTTGGTACTACTGTGGTTTCCGTTAAAACAGGTGCAGCAGGCATGGACATTGAAGCGGCAGGCGATAAACTGGTGGTGGTAAATGATGCTGACTGGAAAAATTTTGCAGATGAAATAATGGCTGCCTGTGAAAACAAAAATCGTCCTACCCTGTCCGCTTTTTATTCAAAATATAATTGGGAAAGTATCATAAACCATGTAATTGAATCAGCTACTTCATTAACCTCCCCGTTAACCGGAAAATGATGGATTTTATAAAATTCCTCGTTGACTCTTTTACTGTAAAGATCATTTTAAAAATATAGTAGTATAAACCTTTGCCTTTTCTTAGCTGCATGATCTTCAATTCATGCTTCATCATTGTTTTACGAAGCCTGATTTGTTTTGCAATATCTGTACTGCCGCTGTTTATATGTATGATGGTAGTTCCCGGGAAAAAAAGGCAGCTATAACCCAATTGGCTGATTTGTTCGCACCACAACTGGTCTTCACCATACATAAAAAACCGGTCATCTAGTTTTTTACCCGGCAGTTCTTTCAATACTTTCCGTGGAAAAAGGAAAAAAGCCCCGTTCAACCAGTCGCAGAATACAGGTTCGTCATGGCTGAAGTATTTTCCGAGCATTTTGCGGGAACGCCGTTTGTAAGGCATCAGCATTGGTATAAACCGGAATAAATCAAGTAATTCCCAACTGATACTCCTGAACCTACGGGCTGTATATTGAATTTTCCCATCCGGAAATACCATCCGGCATCCCAGCACCCCTGCCTCCGGGTGCATCTCCATTGCGGCAACCGATTTCCCAATACTATCTTCCTGCAAAATGGTATCGCTGTTCAGCAAAAGGATATACTCCCCTACTGCCTGCTCAATACCCAGGTTATTGCCATAGGCAAAGCCCCCGTTTATGGTACTTTTAATGAGCTTAATAGATGGAAATTGGGCGCTGAAGATTTCAGGGTCACATTCGGAAGAAGCATTATCTACCAGGATAATTTCATAAGTGCAACCGGCAGTGTACTTTATAACAGACTGAATACAATCTGAGGTTAATTGCCGGGTATTATAGTTTATGATTATTACAGAAACCTTCATCAGCAGGTTGGGATAAAATGGCTTAATATTGCAGCCTAAAAACGGTTAAAGTTAATGTATAAGGAAATTACAAAGTGCAGAATAAGCGGAAGCACCAACCTCGTACAGGTTTTATCGCTGGGTGAACAATACCTTACAGGTGTTTTTCCTTCTTCAAAGGATCAGCAGGTAACAAAAGGCCCCGTAGATATGGTGTGGTGCCCGGACAGCGGCCTTGTACAAATGAAGCAATCCTACAGCCTCGAAGAAATGTATGGAGATAATTACGGCTATCGTTCCGGCCTTAATCAGAGCATGGTCAACCACCTCCAGCAAAAAGTGAGCAGTTTATTGCGCAAAGTAGCCGTGAAAAGCGGAGATATTATTCTTGACATAGGCAGCAATGATGCCACATCCCTGAAGTCTTACCCCTCGCATTTAAGAAGGATCGGTATTGACCCTACGGGAAATAAATTCAAAGAATACTATACGGACGATATTGCCCTGGTACCCGACTTCTTTTCGGCAGAAAATTTTCAAAAAATATTCCCGACAGAAAAGGCCACTATCATCACTTCCATTGCCATGTTTTATGACCTGGAAGAACCGGTGAAATTTGCGAAAGATATTGAGGCTGTTTTAGCTGATAATGGTATTTGGCATTTTGAGCAAAGCTACCTGCCCTCAATGTTACGTACCAATTCTTATGACACTATTTGCCAGGAGCATCTTGAATACTATTCTTTACTGGCCATAAAATACATTTTGGAAAAAAGCAATCTAAAGATCATTGATGTAGAATTGAATGACATAAACGGTGGAAGTTTTGCAGTAACAGCTGCCAAAAAAGATGCTGCTCTGAAACCAAACCAGGCTGTCATTGACTGGATGCTGGAAGAAGAGATCAAAATGGGGCTTAATACAGAAAAGCCTTATCTGGAATTCGCAGAAAGAGTGTCCATGCACCGCCAGAGCCTGATCAGCCTTCTAGACAAATTAAAAAATGAAGGCAAAAGAATTATCGGCTATGGTGCATCAACCAAAGGGAACGTATTACTGCAATATTGCGGCATCGGCACACAATACCTTGATTGCATAGCTGAAGTTAATGAGCAAAAATTCGGCAGTTTCACACCCGGCACACTGATCCCTATTGTATCAGAAGCGGAAGCAAAGGCCATGAAGCCCGATTACTTTTTTGTTTTACCCTGGCATTTCAGAAATAATATTTTATCAAGGGAAAAAGAATACAGGACCAACGGTGGCAAATTCATATTTCCTTTACCTTTTGTAGAAATAGTATAGTATGAAGCCGGTAATACTATTCATCAATCATCCGGAAAAGGAATGTGGTGTACACCAGTATGGCGAAAACATTTTCTATGCGATACAACAATCGCATCAATATGATTTTATTTATTGCGAATGCAGCCGAAAGGAAGAGTTAAACGGCTTTATTGCCAAACACAGACCGGCAGCCATTATATATAATTACTATGGCAGCACAATGCCCTGGCTGAATACCCGAATAACAAGGAAGATCAGGATACCCCATATCGGTATCATGCATGAAGTGACGCAGGAAAGGGTAAACAGGGCCAATAAGACCTTGTTTGATTTTCACATAGCACCGGACCCTACCGTGTTATTAACAAACCCTATCGTATTCAAAACCGGAAGACTAATACCTGCTTATTCCGACAACAAAGCTGTACCCGAAAAAATCACCATAGGGAGTTTTGGCTTTGGTACAAAAGGAAAAGGCTATACTAAAATCATCGAAGCTGTTCAACAGGAATTTGACGAAGCAATAATCCGCCTAAACATTCCTTATGCCCGTTTCGGAGATGCAGAAGGCCAGGGAGCAAGGGCATATGCCCAGGCCTGTCATCAATTAATAAAAAAACCGGGGATAGAACTCCGGATCACTCATGATTTCCTGAGCCAGGAAGAAGTACTGGATTTTCTTTCCTCCAATACCATAAACTGTTTTTTTTATGACGAGAATAAAAACAGGGGAATATCAAGTGTTATAGATCTTGCGCTGGCGGTTAATAAACCAGTTGCCATTACAAAAAGTAATATGTTCCGGAATATTTTCAATGCAACACCCTCAGTATGTATTGAAGATTCAACCCTTAAAAATATCATTGCTAACGGAGTCACCCCCTTACTTCCTTTTAAAAAGGAGTGGACAATTGAAAACCTTTGCTGGGATTATGATAGGATTGCAGCTGCTGCATTAAAAAATTTCGAACAGCAATCAGCAGTCAAAAGCGGCATTTTTGCCCTGATCGAGAAAACCCCGGCCAGAAAGGTCTTTAATAATTTCAGAAAGATAGCAAGGCGTTCGCTCAACCGTGACAAATTAATGCTGGCTGCAAGGCAATCAGCTGACAGGAAAGAACTGTATGCCGGTTATAACATAAAAACCGAAGGCCTACTATTTAAAGAAAATAATTTTAACCGGATACTGGACAACAAAGCAAGGGAAGAATACAAAGATGTAATTAAACTGCTTTGCCAGCTTTGCCCTGATGAAATGAGCAGAAAGATACCGGAAGCCAATATTCAACAGGCCTTTGTATTTGAAACGGTCAGAAATCTTGCTGCACATTTCAACACCCCCCGCATCCTTTCCGTTGGCTGCTATGAAGATACGGCATACATTGGCTTGCAAAAATTGGGGATAAAGGCAGACGGTATTGACCCCGTTTTGAACTACGATCTTAGTACTTACCTTACCAAGCCGGGTGTAATTCAGGAAAAATATGATATCATTTTTTCCACTTCAGTAATAGAACATGTGGAAGACGACAACAAGTTCGTCAATGAAATGGCCAATTTATTAAAGCCGGGAGGTTTTATTGTACTTACCTGTGATTATAAAGAAGATTATAAACCAGGAGATAAAATTCCGGGAGTTGACTTCCGCTTCTATACAAAAAAAGACCTTGCATTTCGTCTTCCATCACAGATGAATGGCTGTTCCATTTTTGGAAATTTTAACTGGGATTGCCCCAAACCTGATTTTTGGTTTGAAAAGATCAACTATACATTTGCCGCATTTGTAGCTCAAAAAGATAGATCTTAAAAAGGGTAATGCTTCCGAAAATAATTGCGAAGCATGAAATTTCGGCAGATATTCCAGGATTTTGCAAACTTCCCCCTCCGGAAGAACATAAATGCATACTTCAGCATAGAAAGAAATCTTGGTTTAAGATCCTGGTGATACAGCGGCTTTATCTTTTCTATTCCTTTATCAAGCGACATGGCAATAAGGGAAACAGCAGCCTTTGTATCGCTATTTGTAGTTTCTAAAATCCGGGTTTCATCCAGTTTCCAGTAACGGTGGTCATAAGCAAGTGATGCAAATGTAAACCCGATACCCCTTTTCAGAAATTGGATCATAGGCAAACGCTTAGCCCAATCAGTTGTGGCTATCCAACTTATGCCGCTGGAACAACCAACCAGTAAAGAACAATGCTTTGTAAGCTCTGCATTTTCCCTGAGTGAAAGTTGATTGGCAACAATGATCCTATCGTGAGGTGTTGCCAGTGGTAAATGCGTGGAAAGTATTATTAAAAGGTCATCAAATAAAGTAACCAGTTGTTCTGATACATGTATGGCCCATTCGGGAGTCACAAAAGACTGTCCGCTAAAAGCCGTACACTCAAATAGTATGACATGTTTATACTGCTGCAACCGGTTATTGGCTGCAAATTCACTTACTGTAAGAATTTCTTCATTATTTAACCGTAGAACAGGTACAGCATCTACAGTTATTTTTCCGGGATAAGCATTATAAATCGTACTCCTTGTTGTTCCGTCAAAGCAGTGTACGTTAGAGGGATATATTTGAGTAAAAAAAAGAAGGTCAAATTCCTCTTTTTCTTTGCGCAGCAAGGCTTCTTGCTGAAATGAGTACCAGGCCTCTTTTTCAGCGGCCTTTTTATCTTTTAATTCAATTTCCCAAACAGAATCAACAAAAGGATTTAATTCAATAACTGACCGGCAAATATTACTTATTGCCCAGGTAAGGTGGCACCCCGGATAATCTTTCTTGATCTGTTTTGCCAAAACGGTAGCCATCAGGCAATCGCCATTGGCAACGAGCATGCCCAATAATATTTTTTTTGGCATATTATAATCCGTTTAAACAGATTCTAGCATTAAAGAAGCCAATTTTTCAATTCCTGTTTTAGCTTCCCATCCGATTTGATTCATTTTTTGAGGGTCACTTACCAGCTTTTTAAATTCGGGCCTGAATGCAGGATCAGGTTGAACGTAGTTTTTCCAGTTCAGTCTGTAATGAGAGAAACACAGATCGAGCCATTTTTCTATTTTGAAGGCCTTCCCCGTACCGATACATGCCTCAAATAAATCGTCCTGCTCAACCAATCGAAAAATCCCTGAAGCAATATCATCAGCATAACCAAACTCCTTTTCTACAGAAATGTCACCAATTGTGAGCATTTCCGGTTTTCCATTGGAAGCTGCTTTTGCTGCATCGGCTATTCTACGGTTCAAGTGTGCTGTATTACGGTAAGGGCTGTCATGGTGGAATAAGTAACCGGTATAAATTTTCAGCCCCTTGCTCCTGAAATACCGGGCAGCATAAACTGACTGAATGCGGGCCAGCGAATAAACGTCATTTGCCTCAAAGGGGGTTTCTTCATTAATGGGATGACCTGAATTTTGAAATTGCAACCCACTGCCTGTTATAAATACTTTTGAAGCGGGTGAATAATCAGATATTGCCTCAAGTATGTTCAGCGATCCGTTCACTATTGTGGATTGATGCTCCCGTAATAAGGAGTGATGAGTACGGGAATTGGCTGCCAGATGAAAGATGTAATCCGGCTTTTCTGTTTTAACCAGGTTTATAACAAAGTCGGTATTTCCCACATCACCTTTTAACCATTGACCAGAAGAACGGGAGACGCCTGTAACGCTTATACCTCTTTTCTCCAGGATACCTGACAGATAAATTCCATCCTGGCCATTTATTCCAAAAATGAGGGCTTTCATGTGTTTGTATTTGCAGCTATCAAAGACCGGAATTTATTGTCAATAGCATCAATGCACTTATTTCGTTCCAGGTTTAGAACAGCCAGCCTTTTCACAACATTGTCTTTTTCCTCTGCCGCAACTTTTTCAAATTCGTACACCTTTTCCTGTTCATGCCACAGGTCACAATTAACTTTGGCCAGTTCAGCAAAAACAACTCCTATATCGCCTCCTATTTCCCGGGTCTCATTCCCTTCTTTTTTATATACTTTATTGGATGAAAATGTGAGTTTTTCAACAGGAATATTACCTGATACAGCCGCTGCTACAAATGAATTAATCTCTTCCTGCAACTGAATTTCCTGAGCGGCCAGGCTTTCCAGCCGGACGGCATCTTCTGAATGGAATTGCTTCAGTTTAACGATAGTGAGTTTATCACATAGAGAGCCAAGGGTTTCTGCCATTTCAAATGCATTAATGCCTGCAAACTTAACATCAAATGCAGTACGTTGCAAAATTGTATTTTTGCGGCACACGAAAGAAAATCTGCAATGAAGAAAAAGGCACTAATAACTGGCATTACCGGGCAAGATGGGGCTTATCTGGCTGAGTTACTCATCAGTAAAGGGTATGAAGTTCATGGGATAAGAAGAAGGTCTTCCCTTATCAATACAGACCGGATCGACCACCTTTACCGGGATATACATGAAGACAATGTAAACCTGTTTCTTCATTACGGAGACCTCACTGATTCAGCCGGAATCCTGCACATTATTCAAAAGGTACAACCTGATGAAATTTATAACCTGGGCGCCATGAGCCATGTGCACATCAGTTTCCAAACCCCTGAATACACAGCAAATGTGGACGGTATGGGTGCCCTGAGAATATTGGAAGCTGTACGTATCCTTGGCCTTGAAAAGAAAACAAAAATTTACCAGGCTTCCACATCAGAGTTATACGGGATGGTGCAGGCCATACCACAAAATGAAAAAACCCCCTTTTATCCAAGGTCACCTTATGCCGTGGCGAAATTATACGCCTACTGGATTACCGTTAATTACCGGGAAGCTTATGGCATGTTTGCGTGCAATGGCATTCTTTTTAACCATGAAAGCCCCGTGAGAGGTGAAACATTTGTAACCAGGAAAATTACAAGGGGTGTTGCAGAGATTGTATTACACAAAAAACAAACCTTGTATCTAGGCAACCTTAATGCCAAAAGAGATTGGGGACATGCCAGGGATTATGTGGAAGCAATGTGGCGGATTTTACAATATGAAAAACCAGAAGATTTTGTAATTGCAACCGGCATTACCAATACAGTAAGGGACTTTGTCAGAAAAGCATTCGCCTTTTGTGGCATTGAACTGGGCTTTGAAGGAAAAGATGAAAATGAAAAAGCGGTTGTAACCAAATGCAATAATCCTGCATACCAGCTTCCGGCGGGACAAGTGGTTGTAAGTGTAGACAAAAGATATTACAGACCAACTGAAGTTGATCTGCTGTTAGGCGACGCAACTAAAGCAAATGATTTATTGGGATGGAAGCCCTCTTGCTCACTTGATCAGTTGATCAATGAAATGATGGAAGCTGATATCCGGAATTTCAGCCGTTAAATTGATCAGTCATGTGTTATTACACTAAGGAAATGCTGTAAGCCTTTACGCTTAGCTTCATCCAGTTTATAGCTGAGGTGCAGTTTATAATATTTTTTCAGATCATATATATCGTAAGGAGTAGCAGACACTATTTCGTCAATATGTAAGAGACCTTCTGCATTGGCGTTATCAAATAAGGTAATAAATTCATCAGGCAATGGCTTAAGGCTAACCCAGGCTGCAAACACAAACGGGAATCCCGTAATTTTTTTCCATTCGGAACCAAGGTCATAAATGAATGTAGAGATCCTGCGTTGTTCCAGTGCCCTGTCGCCTATAACCAGGCCGGCAGTTGTCCCTTTAATTTCTTTTCGATAATCTTCATTCTGTGCATGGATAATTTCCGGATTTATACCCCAATATTCTTTCATCAGGTATTTTAACAATGCCACAGAAGTACGGCTTTGATAATCCAGGTATACTTTCTTTATGTCATACATTGGCACTTCACTGAACAATGCCACAGAGGCTATTTCCCCTTCAGTACCGATACAATAATTTCCTGCTATATGTGCGGATGGTAATTCAGGAATAACAGCAACCGGTATCAAACCTATATCAATTTCACCCTTCAGTAAAAGCTCAGCCACCCTGGAAGGATAATCGCCGATCAGTTCAATCATCTCTGCAACAGGAGGCTTTTCCAGACCATATATCAATGGCCGGGTATTGAGGTAATTTACAATGCCAACCCGAATCTTATCCAATTCAATTATTTTTGTGGCTGCAAAGGTAAAGGCAAATTGCTTCAATCAAACTTATTATGGAACTTACCCCGCTTACATCCATTTCAGCCGTAGATGGCCGCTATCGCAAACAAGTTCAGCATTTAGATGAATACTTTTCTGAATATGGATTAATGAGATACCGGGTAATGGTTGAAATAGAATACCTTTTGTTCCTGGCAAAAAAGAAGTTTTACAAACTCCCCGGCAAGACCGCAAAACACCTGCAAAAACTATTAGAAAACTTTGGCCCGGAAGATGCACAGGAAATTAAGCAGATTGAATATACTACTAACCATGATGTAAAAGCCGTTGAATACTTCCTCAAAAATGAAATCGAAAAATGCGGAGGAGAAGATGCAAAGGAATGGGTCCACTTCGGCCTCACTTCACAGGATATTAACAATACAGCAATTCCCTTGCTATGGAAACATGCTATTGAATACGAATACCTGCCTTCCCTGCTGAACCTTAATTCAGAACTAAAATTACTGGCGGAAGAGTGGAAAGATATACCCATGCTGGCCCATACACATGGACAACCGGCAAGCCCTACCAAACTCGGAAAAGAAATAATGGTATTTGCTGAGCGGATACAAAACCAGATAGAACAATTTATAGGCATTCCGTTTACCGGAAAATTTGGAGGAGCTACTGGAAATTTTAACGCACATCATGTTGCCTTCCCAAGAACTGATTGGGTGAAATTTGGCAATGAATTTGTACAACAATTGGGCTTAAACCGGCAGCAATTCACCACACAGATAGAACATTATGATAACCTGGCAGCCCATTTTGACTGCATGAAGAGGATCAACAACATCCTCACAGATCTGTGCAGGGATATCTGGAGTTATGTTTCCATGGAATACTTCCGGCAAAAAACAAAAAAAGGAGAAGTTGGGTCTTCTGCTATGCCGCATAAAGTAAACCCTATCGATTTTGAAAATGCAGAAGGCAATTTTGGTATGGCTAATTCCCTGTTTGAGTTTTTAGCTGCCAAACTTCCTGTTTCCCGCCTGCAAAGGGATCTTACAGACTCAACAGTATTGAGAAATATCGGAGTACCTTTTGCACACACTATTATTGCTTTTCGTTCTGTTGAAAAGGGCCTGGGGAAACTACTGATCAATGATGCAAAGATCTATGAAGACCTGGATAATAACTGGGCTGTAGTGGCCGAAGCTATTCAAACAATATTAAGAAGGGAAAAATATCCAAAACCCTATGAAGCATTAAAAGAGCTGACCAGGGGTAAAAATAAGATCGACAAAAAAAGCCTTCACCAGTTTATTGATTCTTTAAAAATAAAAGAAGAAGTAAAAAAAGAGCTGAAGAGAATTACACCTCATAACTATACAGGAGTTTCGCTTTTTTAAACCTTACTTATAGAGTACAAACCTTATTATTTTATTATCGCCTTCATAAAAGGTGTCAAAGGGCTGAAACCCCGTTTTCAAAAGCACCCGTTGAGAGGGATTATTGCCTTCTTCCACTACTCCATAAATTTCAGTTAACGGGGTGCTGTTCAAAAAGTAATTCACACCGCCTCTGACAACTTCTGTTGCATAACCCATGCCCCAAAACTCAGGGATCAATAAATAGCCGAGCTGCGTCTTCACTCTGTCCTCCGGGATAGGATTAATTACAAATGACCCGGAAAATTTGCCGCTTTCTTTTTCCTCTATAGCCCATGCCCCCATCCATGGTTCTGTATAGCCGGCCATTACCTTCATAAGAAAGGCATCACTATCTTCCCTTGTTCTGACAGGGTGGATAAACCGCATCACTTCCGGGTTGCCCTGCAACAGAAAGAAATTATCTGCATCCATTTCATTCAGATGACGTACTATCAATCTTTCTGTTTCAAAAACGATCATTGGTTATTTATGAATCTCAGAAGTGAAATGAAACTCAATATCAGGGTTATTGGTCTTCTCCGTATTTAAAAACCATTCACTTTGCGCCAGGTACACCGGATGGCCATCTTTATCTTCTCCTGCATTCGCCTGTTTAAACCGCAAAAAATCTTCTAGTTTTTTAGGGTCAGTAGCTGTAAGCCAGCAGGCTTTATAGAACGGAAGTGTATTAAATACAACAGAAGCCCCGTATTCATGCAGCAGGCGGTATTGTATTACTTCAAACTGCAACTCACCTACACAACCGATGATTTTTTTATTCCCTCCAAACTGAGTGAACAACTGGGCAACACCTTCATCTGTTAACTGGAGTAAACCCTTTTCCAATTGTTTCGTCTTCATCGGATCTTTGTTCACGACTTCTTTAAATATTTCAGGGGAAAAGGACGGGATGCCTGTGAAATAAAAATCCTCTCCTTCCGTCAGCGTATCACCAATCTTGAAATTTCCCGTATCAAATAACCCCACCACATCTCCGGCATAAGCATCTTCTATGATACTTTTATCCCTGGCCATAAAGGAGTAAGGGTTACTGAAACGGACATCTTTATCCAGCCTTACATGATGGAAATATTTGTTCCGTTCAAATTTACCGGAACAAACCCTGAAAAAAGCGATCCTGTCACGGTGCTTTGGATCAAGATTAGCATGTATTTTAAATACAAAACCGCTCATTTTTTCTTCCTCTACATTTAAAACCCGTGTAGTGGTTTGGCGGCTTCTTGGCACAGGTGCAATACGGATAAATGTATCCAGCATTTCCTTTACCCCGAAATTATTAATAGCACTGCCAAAAAATACCGGGGCTACTTTGCCTGCCAGGTAATCTTCCGTTTTCAATTCACCATGAACACCATCCACCAATTCTACATCCTCTCTTAACTGAGCAGCATCTTTTTCACCCAGCTTTTCAGTAAGGATTTCGTCATTAATATCAGAAATGGAAATGCTGTCTTCATCAGCTTTGGTGTTGGCAGTAAAAAGCAACAAACTTTTCTGGTCAAGATTATATACACCTTTAAAATCTTTACCGCTGTTAATGGGCCAGGTCATCGGGTGCAGAGAAATACTCAGTTCCTTTTCAATTTCTTCCAGCAGGTCAAATCGGTTTTTGCCATCCCTGTCCATTTTATTGATAAAAACAATAACCGGGGTATCCCGCATGCGGCATACCTCCATCAGTCTTCGGGTTTGGTCTTCCACCCCGTTCACACTATCGACCACCAGTATCACACTATCCACTGCTGTAAGGGTGCGATAAGTATCTTCAGCGAAGTCCTTGTGACCGGGGGTATCCAGCAAGTTTATAAGTATATTATTATACTCGAAACTCATAACGGAGGTTGCAACAGAAATTCCACGTTGCCGTTCAATTTCCATGAAATCGCTGGTAGCATGTTTTTTGATTTTATTGCTCTTAACAGCACCGGCTACCTGTATGGCCCCGCCAAACAAGAGGAATTTTTCAGTAAGGGTGGTCTTACCGGCATCCGGGTGTGAGATGATAGCAAAGGTTCTTCTGCGCTCAATTTCGTTATGGTACTTCATATCAATTTTATACTTCTGATTATCAACAACTGATGACATTTAAGAATTCAGGTAATTGAAAAACGGAATGCAGCTGTTGTTCAAAGGCGGCAAAGGTAAGACAGGCAGACTGATTTTAGCGTTCCGGTAAAAGGCTCCCTTCCTATCCGATCAGGATAGATGCTGTTGCTTTTCAAATTCAAAATCATAAGCCTTTTTCAAGGCATCCTGCAACTGAAGTTTGTGCTGACAGAAACTTACAAAAACAGTGCCCCCGAAAAGAAGCAAGGAAAAGTAATACCAAAAAGTAAATTGTACCCTGATAATTGAATTCATGAAATCGTTTTTACTACCCGCATCACTTAAAGAAGACTGAAGCACCAGCTTGAATTGTATCATTAAAGCTACCAGCATTAGAACTGCGAGAATACCGGCAGACATCGTAAAAAGCGACCGGTTTTCATTTTTTAATAAAGAAAAAATAAGCCCGGCAAAGCCGGCAAACAGGGCTACCAGCGCAAAAACATTAGGTTTTTCTTTAAGCTTGTTTTTGGTTTCTGAAGAAGCATCTTTTGTAAGCTTATCCAGCCATTCTGAGTTTTTACCAACCATAGCCACTTTCCATTGCCAGCCGAGGGCAATGCCTAATCCGCTGTTTTCTGCCAGGGTGGTTGAGCTGCATTTTATCTCGCTGAATGGCAACAGGAACAATAAGATACCCAGCCCGAATAACCAGGAAGTAAGGTATCTCTTGCGTACAAAATCCCCGGACGGCACAATACCTGACGTGTGCGCCTGGGCCTGTGATTCACCTGTTTCCATGCGAGACAATTTAAAGGCAAAGTAAACCAATTGTGTACTTTAATCGCCCATCAAATAAGGCTTATTCTTAGCCCAATTAGAATTATTTTTGCATATGCTCCGACGTTCGCTGGAAATTATTGGCAGCAGTTTCTTAATGGCACTGCAGGAATTGTGGAAGAATAAACTAAGGACCTTTCTTTCCCTGTTTGGAATTACTATCGGCATCTTTTGTATCATCGGCGTATTGGCAACCGTTAACAGCCTTGAACAAAACATTCAAAACGAAGTAAAATCGCTGGGTAACAATACCATCTATATTGACAAATGGGATTATAGCGCCGGCGGGGGGCCCAATTATCCCTGGTGGAAATATGTTAACAGGCCTGTACCTAAATACCATGAGATCAAATACATAAAAGAAGGCACACCCAAAGCAAAATATGTTGCGTTCACCAACCAGGCGGTGGATGTGGTGGATTATAAAGGCAACCGGCTTTCCAATGTTAATATTTACTCCTTATCAGAAGATTTTGATGATATACAGTCATTCAGTATTCAATATGGCCGGTACATCTCCGATGCTGACTTCTCCAGGGGAAACAATGTTGCCGTAATTGGCAATGAAATTGCTGAGAAACTATTTGGCACTTCAGAAGTGGCTGAAGGAAAAATAATACAAATAAGGGGGAAAAGGGTACTTGTTATAGGCGTCATCAAAAAACAGGGAAAACAAATGATTGGCGGATGGGAGTTTGATAAAAGTGTTCTGATGCCGTACAATTTTGGCAGGGGCCTCCTGAATGAACTGAAAGCCGATCCAGTAATAATGGTGCAGGGTTATGCAAATGTGCCCAGTAAAGCCCTGAAAGATGAATTAGCCGGCACTATGAGGGCCATACATAAATTAAGCCCAACCAAAGAAGAGGATTTTGCTTTGAATGATATCAATGATTTCAGTGCAGCCATCAGTTCCCTTTTTGTAAACCTGAATATCGGAGGCTGGGCTATTGCTGCATTATCATTAATCGTAGGCATGTTTGGCGTCGCCAATATCATGTTTGTATCTGTCAGAGAAAGGACAAGCCAGATCGGGCTTAAAAAAGCAATCGGGGCGAAAAGAAGAGTGATCCTGGCTGAATTTCTGCTCGAATCAGCTTTTCTCTGCGTTATTGGAGGATTGATCGGGCTAACCCTTGTTTTTCTTTTGACAAAACTGCTGACACTTGCACTAAACTTTCCCGTATTTATTTCTACTTCTCATATGGTTATGGCTATTGGAATTTGCATTGCTGTAGGCATCATAGCCGGTTTTATTCCCGCACGGCAGGCAGCTACCATGGATCCTGTAGAAGCCATTAGAAGTAAGTAATATTGCCTACTGTTTAATTGTCAGAATTTATTAAATGCCGGTAATACTCGCTATAGAATCAAGTTGTGATGAAACGTCTGCAGCTATTTGCATTGATGGAAATATTCGTTCCAATGTAATTGCAGGACAAGCCGTTCATGAGCAATACGGAGGTGTTGTTCCCGAACTGGCTTCCAGGGCACATATTCAAAACATTATACCGGTGGTAGATGCCGCCATAAAAGAAGCGGCGTGCAGCCTTTCGGAGATAGATGCAATAGCCTTTACACAATCACCCGGCCTTATTGGCTCTTTATTGGTAGGTGGTGAATTTGCCAAATCACTGGCCCTGGCGCTGAATAAACCGCTAATTGCCGTTCATCATATGCAGGCACATGTCCTTGCCAATCTTATCCCTACCATTACCGAGGGCAACAATGACCCCAAACCCACCTTTCCCTTTTTATGTCTTACAGTAAGCGGAGGGCACACACAGATTGTTTTATGCGAGTCACCCATCCATATGAAAGTAATTGGAGAAACAATAGACGATGCAGCCGGAGAGGCCTTTGATAAATCAGCAAAACTACTGGGACTTCCCTACCCCGGTGGCCCTTTGATTGATAAATACGCTAAACAGGGAAATCCCAACCGCTTCAAATTTCCTGAACCCAATATTCCCGATCTTAATTTCAGTTTTAGCGGTCTTAAAACCTCCATCCTTTATTTTTTGCAGAATGCAGGAAAGAGCAACCTTTACAAAGAAGAATTCACCGCTACTGAAGAAGAAAAGCAAACTTTTATTCAAAATAACCTGCCGGATATTTGCGCCTCTATACAAAACCGGATCATCACCATATTACTGAATAAATTGAAAAAAGCATCCCTGGAAACCGGGATAACAGAAATATGCCTGGCAGGTGGTGTATCTGCCAATAGCGGCCTAAGAAAAGCTTTTGAAGAGATGGGCAAAAAGTATAAATGGGAAACTTATATTCCTTCGTTTCAATATTGCACAGACAATGCCGGCATGATTGCAATAACCGGCTATTATAAATATCTGGCCGGTCAGTTTTCAAACTTATCGGTAAGTTCGTCAGCCAGAGCAGAGTGGTAATCCATTATGGCAAATACTTTTTTCCGATTCAAGCAATTCACTATCCAACAGGACAAAACGCCGATGAAGGTAACCACTGATGCTTGTCTTTTCGGAAGCTGGGTTGCACAAAGAATTTCCGGTTTAAAAAAAGAATCGATTACCATTCTTGACATGGGTACTGGCACAGGACTGCTTAGCCTGATGGTGGCCCAGCAAAATAAAAATTGCCATATTGAAGCCGTGGAAGTTGAAGAAATGGCTGCCAGCCAGGCCAATGAAAATGTCAGAGCATCACCCTGGCAGGATTTAATAACTGTGAAATGCGAGGATATCCGGGAATACAAAGCAGAAAATAAATTTGATATTATTATCAGTAATCCTCCTTTTTATGAAAATGAATTAAAAAGCAATGACACCGGGAAAAACCTGGCTCACCACGGCGAAGGCCTTCAATTGAGAGAGGTTCCGGAAATTTTAAAAAAGCTTCTCAAAAAAAATGGAAGGTTTTACCTGTTGCTACCCTTTAAAAGAAATGAAGAATTAAAGAACCTTTTTTTAGCACACAGATTGGTTATAGAAGAAATGACCTTTGTTCGTCAGTCAGTAAAACATAATTTTTTCAGAATAATGGTTGCTGGCAGTTTACAAGAAAAAGGGAACAAAAAAGGAACAAGTGAAACCTCCCTGGAAGAACTGGTCATCAAAGATCAAAAGGATGATTATACTCCTGATTTCACCCGTCTATTGAAAGATTATTACCTCTATTTATGAGTGACCTTCAGCATAATCCTGAAGATAATTAAAATGCGGGGTGAGGCTACCGTTTTTTGCAATTGTTGCCTTGTCAATAATTGGTGATCCGTTACTAATCAGGTCTTCCAGAATAAATTTAATCAGCTGCTCTCCAAAATACCGGCTGGCGTCCCTGGGCAATTCATTGGGTAAATTACCAACAGCCATTACATCAACCGAACCCGGCAAGTAAGGAGCTGTTTTCTGTTGCGACTTTCTGTCTACGCCATAAACCGGATCATCAATGGATTGGTCTCCCATATTGATGGGCACGGAACCGTTCTCATCATCCGTTATATCAGCTATTGTTTCAATGATAAAATTCTCTGAAGCAATATCTTCTTTGTTAAAAAGCCTGGGAACATTTTTATCCCAATAAACCCCGTTCATCAGGATATCTGTTTGTGAAGCATAAGGCAGAAATTTACAGTCATATTCCCAGGGGTTTTCATGAAAATGCAGGCGGCTGTATTCACCGGTCTGCTTATGTGCATATAAGTCAGCCCCTTTTAGTTGTGCGTATACCGGGTAAGCAAACCGCCTTTTAAGGTAATCATCCGGCTCAACTTCATGGATGCCCATCAGGTTCATCACTTCTACAATACCATGTGCCACCCTTCCGGATCCTGTTACTACAATTTTTACATTGGGCAGGCGAAGTCCGAAATAGGTATGTATAAGCTCCCTGAAACTCCTTTGCCGGAAAACCCTTTCTAAGGAAAAAAGACCTGTGCGGTTACCATATGCCATCATTCCGTTGTGCGCCCCAACAACGCCGGCAAAAAAGCCAAAACCGATAATACGTTGCCCATCCTCATGTTCCATACACTCATAATCAATCAGCCTGATATTTTTATCCAGTATAGCCCTTAATAATTTCTGATTATGCGGCTGCTTCTTTTTGGTATGAGAAAAGAAAAGATAAGTTTTGCCTTCCAGCAACTGGCTGACAGGCACTTCTTTTATACCCAATAAAATATCACAGTCGCTTATATCATCCTTAACCTCCACACCTGCCAACAGGTATTCCCTGTCTGTAAAACAGCGGGTTGAACAAGACTCAACTTCAACCTTTATGTTTTCTTTATGCTTATGCAACCACTTACATTGGGCTGGTGTAAGGGCTACACGGTTATCCGCAGGGGATTTCCCCTCCTTGATTAATCCAATCTTTATCATACAACTCGGCAATCGTTTTAATTCCCTGAATACAGGTAAAATGATGGCCAAAGTTGATATTTAATTCAATCAGACACAAAATGATTTACATCAGCCGGTCTGGCATGATAAATGTTGTAACTTTAAAAATTCCGAAAGAATCAGGTTACAACCAGAATCCCGGTTTTTACTCAATAAAAAGGCCCTTTTATGTTGAAAAATCTGGCAGTGCTTTTTGCAGGATTGACCTTAACACTATCCTGGATGTCTTGCGAAAAAGCTTCTGAACCCAATAATGAGCCATTTATATTAAGCTACGGGGATTCAATCTTGTATTTAAAACCAGTAAGCGGAGACTACATCGTTTACCCCACTATACAACGGCCGGGTACTTATTCCGGTTTTCCAGAAGGAATTGAAATCGATGATGTTACAGGTGCTATCAATATAAGTAAGAGTGAAACGGGTCTTCGATACCGCATTACCCATGTTTCACCCCGGGGTGACACAACAAAAACAATGGTGGTTCTTTCCGGCATTACTTTCACAGATCATTTTTACAGGCTTTCTTCCGGAGATTCAATTGCCAACCCGGTTTACAATGCACACCCCAACAGGATTTTACCACTTAGCGGTTCTGTTTTTGATGAAGATAATTTAGCCAATACGGGAGGATGTGCCGTAAAAACGGATAATGGGAAAATAAACCTGGCAGAATCGATCCGTAAAGGTGTGTTTGGTTCCAATCCAAGAAACGATGACAAAAAAGAAATAGAGATCAAATACAGAATTAATGACGGAAGCGGAAAATCATTAAATAAGCTTAAAGTCCTGCTTTATTGGTATAATACAATGGCTGATGTACCCCAGTACGTATGGGATATTTTGAATGACAGAGCGAACCAGGGTGTATTTCTGCGGAATAATATCGTATTACGTACAGAGCAATTAGCAAAACCCCGGCCACCGTGTGTGATTATTATTGCAAATTGATCTTTCACGGTTAAATTTGATAAGTATTGCAACTTATCATGACCCGTTTTGCTGTCCCTTTTTTATTGGCCAGTTTACTATTTCTTGGTTATTCCCAGGAAAACATCAAACTTTTTCCCGAAATCAGGAAACAACTGGAAATTGCCAATAAATTATTTAGACAGGCTGAAACACTTTCGGAAAAAGCAGAAAAAAATCAGCAATTCAATCAACAGGCGGATACCAAATACAGGGAAGCTTTAATTACCTACGACAATATTCTAAAAGATTCCCGAAACCAGCTGACCGACTCCCTTGAATTGATCATCCGGTTAAGAAAAGGATATATTGAATATTATTTTGACAGCCTGAACGCCTCAAAAAATGACTACCTGACCTGCTTAAGGCTTAAAGAAAAAGTTCCGGCTATACCGGACTCACTATTGTTTTCACCCCTGCTCTTTACCGGTGGCATTTACTATACACAAAACCAATATGACTCTGCTTTACATTACTACAAAGCCGCAGAAGCCATCAATGAAAAAAACGGGAATTCCCTCGCCTCATCACAAAGGTTATATAACCGGCTTGGTGTAATGCATTATGAAACGGGAAACTATAAACAAGCAAAAAACTACTTCGAAAAAGCTATCACTGAATTATCAAAACATCCCGGAACAGAAAAAAGCCTGCTGGACAATTATAAAATGAATATTGCAGCACTGACGGTAAAACTGGAAGAGTATACCAAAGCAAAGGAAATATATGAAAGTCTTTTACCGTCTGTGGATTATAGCAATGAAATTCATCATAACCTGGGGATCATCAGTTTAAAAATGGGAGACTACCAGGCAGGACTTGAGTACTTAAGAAAAGTAAATTACGGGCAAAGCAAAAAAACAACTGACCTCTATTATAACTTTTACTGGGCCTGGGCAGCCCTTGGAAATACAGATTCTGCTGAAGTTTACCTTCACGAGGCGCTTGCAGCCAATTTAAAATGGAATGGCCATCGCAAAAACACCACATATGGGCTTATTTTGAAGTTACAGGGAGATGAAGAACTTAAAAAGAACAAATACAATGAGGCGCTTTTGCATTACCAGCAGGCCATTATACAATTTTGTATAGATTTCAATGAAGCAGATATAAATAAGAATCCTGCACAATTCAGCAGTTCCTTTTCCTATATCAATCTCTTTAACACACTTACTGCCAAAGCGGATGCTTTATACCGGCAATCCAGGATTGAGAAAAACATACAGCTGGCAAATGCAGCTTTGCATGCTTATGAAACCGCCTTCAGCCTTGCCGATTATGTGAACCGGGTCTATACATCAGACGAATCCCGCCTTTTTTTGGGAAGTATCAAACACAGTGTACATAGTAAACCAATTGACATATGCCTGTCTCTCTACGAACAAAACAATAAGAAAGAGTACCTGGAGAAAGCCTGGCTTTTTGATCAGCAAAACAAGGCAGCCATTCTTTCCCTCAATATCCAGGAAACAGAATGGCGAAACAACAATGAACAAGGAGAATTACTGAACAAGGAGTCTTCTTTAAAAATTAGAATTACCCGCCTTTCTATAAAAGCGGCCGGTACAACGGATACGACCATCACCGCCTCATTGGCTGCTGAAATCCGTGACCTTGAAATTGAACTGGAAAATGTGAATGACGAATTAAACAATGACCCACGGTGGCTGCAACGAAAATCAGCTGATATAATCCCGGCGATAAACCAGCTTCAAAAAAAGCTTGATAATACCACAGCATTGATATCCTATCACCTTTCTGAAGAAGGCCTGCTCTCTTTTTTGATCACCGGAACTAAATTCAACTATTTCAGAACATCGCTTAACAATGTTTTTTACAACGATATTAAATCATTTCAAAATTCATTGCATAATGTTGACCAGGAAAGAAATTATGATGGAACTATTTATGCCATGAACCTTTACCAGGTACTGATAAGACCTTTGAAACACGGACTAAATAATATTAAAAGACTTATCATAATCCCTGACGATGAACTGAATTATCTTCCTTTTGAGGCCTTGCAGAATGAAGAAAAGAGGTACCTGACCGAACAATTTTCAGTTACCTATCAGTATTCAGCCACATTATTTGATCAAAGGAAAAACAGCTCCTATGCCCGGGGAACACTGGGTTTTGCAC
>DASUDW010000393.1:0-9546 GCA_036275415.1 Chitinophagaceae bacterium
ATGCCCCGTGCAGGCAACTAACATGCAATACCTTCATACATTTTGCCTTACACGATACCGGACTTCAATACAGATGATATAAATCATGACGGCAAGCCGGTATTGGGTATACCTTGCTGTTGTCACCCCCTAAATAATCAGCATATGAAAAGTATATACAGAATACTTACGGTAAGTATTTTTTTATTGGGATTCATTTCAAAAGGAATGTCCCAGAATACAGTCATGTTTTCCGTTAACAATAACTGGGAGAACCAATATTGGGTAGATGGAAAAGTGATCAAGAAAAATATAAACGGCAATTGGGTAAATCAGCTCTGGATCGACAGTAATGTGGTCAAGAAAGAATGGAACGGAAAATGGACCAACTGGTACTGGATCGACCAGGATGTTATTAAAAAAGAGGAGAACGGCAGATGGGTCAATTATTATTGGATCAAAGACGGCTGTATAAAAGTTCCCGAAGGCACCAAATGGTACAATCAATGGTGGCTCGATAAAGACATACTGAAATATGCCGAAGGGGCCAACTGGTACAACCTTGCCTGGATCAAGGGCACTATCGATCTCAGGATACTGGCCGTGATCATGGATGACTGGTATGCTAAAAGGTAACAGTGCCGGTATTATACCGATAATAATTACCAGTGCTTCATATTAATACCTAATTCCAGATTACATAATAAATGTCTTATGGAGTTATTGCAGGGTATAAACTGCGATTGCTATATTTTATTTAAGCTATCCACACATCGTTGACTAACAGGCACCGACAGATATAATAAAGCCAATATGTATTAATGCAGTTTAAACTTATGACTTTAGCTGAATTCAATACCTGAACAAGAACCGGGCTGCCAATATTTCTATATCCAGTTGCTTTGCTTCAACATATTCACCGTCGAGGTGGTATTGAATGACCGAATCAGACTTAATGGTGATTTGCCGGGTGGTAAAATGGCAGATAATGGGCAGGCTTAGGTGCTTGCCTTTTTCAATTACAGGTAAATAACGGAGCCGTTGCAGGGGGCTCAATGATTCAGCAATTACCACATCGAGCAAACCATCGTCGGCACTGGCAGCAGGGGCAATATGAAAACCGCCGCCGGCCCTGCGGCCATTGCTTACATCGATCAGCAGCTTCCTGCCTGTTACATTTTTCTCAGCTGATTGAATGGTATACTGCTTTGACCGGTAACTGAAGACTTTTCTAAGGATCATTAAGAGAAAAGATGTTTTACCGGAAAGTTTCTTTTTCCCTGTAAGTGCCTTTGCCACCTCCCCTTCAAAACCTACCCCTACCCCATTGATGAAAAGGCGGTCATTGCAACGGCCCGCATCCACCTTTTTAGGCTCCGCTGCTAAAGCTATTTCCAGTTGCTCCTCCAATGTTTTATTGCCATACAACAACCAATGAAAATCATTGCCTGTTCCGCCATTGAAGATCACCAGCGGCAGCTGAAAAGCAGGGTATCGGTTGATGAAATAATTCAACGTTCCGTCGCCACCCACGATCCAGGCATCAGAAAAATCCTGCCATGAATCCGGCCAATCATCGATAAATATCCGGTGGGCAATATTTCTTGCTGCCAATGCTTGTTGCAAATGCTCAGCCAAGACCGTTGCCCTTCCTGAACCCGCCAGGGGGTTACACACTATTGCAATATTTCTTTGCCCGGTTTGCTGCATAAAAAAGCCTTCCGTTTCCGGAAGGCTTTAAAACTACTCAATTTATCTTTTATTGGACCACTCTCACCACTCCCGCCCCATTGTAAGAATGATACTCCCCGTTGTACATGGCATCGGCGCCTACAGGTCCCATCTTAAAATTACCGGGTGATACGGCCCTTACCGCATAATAATAGGTTTGCTTGTTGTTAAAAGCATCCACAAAGAAATGGATGCGGTCGTCCCTTACATCCAAAGCAGTGGGTATGGAAGCATCCTTGATCCAGTCCATACCCGGTATTTCCTTGGTTCGTGGATTCTCAATTTCAAAACCGGCGGGCAACAGATCAGTGATCACCACATTCTCAATGGCCGTATTAAATGATCTTTCGAGGCTGATGCCCACGATGATCAAATCGTTTTGCTTAAAGGTATTACCCGTAATAGGCTTACCCGTACGGTCAAAGAAACGCTTCCGTACTTTCAGGTAACTGTCTTCTTCTTTATAGGCTCCGCTGCTGCTGATACCTTCGCTCTGCCAGAAATAATACAACCGCCCGTTTCCTTTTACCGTTATTTCTGCATTGTTACTTCCTAATGCTTTCATGTCACCTGTCCATTGGCCACCGTCAACTTTGGCAATTACTTTTCCATTCACTTTTATTTCCGCAGTAGCAGAGGAATTGTTGGCCGAACGGGCATGCTTGCCTAATGCCAGGAAGGCAAATGCCCTTTCCTGGGTACTCAGCCACTGGCGTTTTTTCAATTTATCCGCCACATGTTTTACCATGGTCCCGATCTGCGCATTGCCGGGGTCAACATCCAGTAACGCATTTAAAGCAATGGCCTCATCCCTTACATCGGAATAATAGCTGCCCCCGCTTTGAGGCACAGACTCCTCACCGGTGAATGATGCAGGTAGCATAGCTGTGAAAGATCGCTTATCCCCGGCCGTGGCATAGGCTACCGCCAGTAAATAACGGCTGTCGAGGGCCAGCAAAGCAGGATTGGCCTTATAATAATTCATGGCCGGTACATTGCTACGGTTGGCAAGGGCCAGCACATATAATCCATAGGCCACTTCTTTCGGGGCGATCTTCTTGTTCTGGTCACGGTTGTAGTAATAAGTAATGGTTTCCTTATTCTTCAACCGGTTATTGATATAATTAAGCAGGGTCTCCAAAAGGCTGTTGTCCACATCAAAACCGGCCTTCCTTGCTTCTAACAGGAAGTGGGCCGAATAAATACTGGTCCACCAGTCTTCTTTCCCTTCACCATCCCACAGGGTAACAGCTCCGTTGTACAACTGCCGCATTTTGATCTTACGTATGGCTTCCATAATGTTGCTGTTAGCATTTGCTTTTTTCTGTTGCTTATTGAGCATCATTAAATCTGCAAGGTCACCATAATAGATCTGCGGAAAAGCTGCTGATACGGTTTGTTCCGTACAACCATAGGGATATTGGACCAGGTATTTTAATTGTTCTCCCAGCTCAAGGACAGGAGAACGGCTGACAACAAGGCTATAGTTTACACTGCCCGGCATAAAATCACTTACACCAATACTTATCTTTTGCGTATTGCCACCGGCAATGGAACCGCTGCCGGTCATCTTCTGCAAAGTAGAGGGCGGACGAACGGCAATTTCGGTAGCTTCGGAAAATTTTTCTCCCATACCATTCACCGTTACAGTTACCTTACCCACATTGATAGTAGGGTCTGCCACTATGCGGAAAGCAGCTTTACCTTCCGATTTGGCGTTAAGGCTAAGGGACTGACTGTTGCCTCCCAACACTTTCATCGGGCCCTCTACGGAAATAACCGCCGAAACAGTGGCTGCCTTATTGGTGGTGTTGGTCAATGTCACCGGCACATTCACCGTGTCACCGGGACTCAAAAACCTGGGTAAAGCTGTACTTACCACGATAGGATCTGCCACCGTCATAGTATTATCAGCTGCACCGAAACTGTTGCCCTTGTAAGAAACAGCCATTAATCTCAACTCGCCGCTGAACTGCGGTATATCAAATTCAAACTCGGCAACGCCGCTGCCATTGGCTTTTTTGATACCGCCCCAGTAGCTCATCACTTTCACTCTTTTTGCCGGCATGGGGTTGGCCCTTTTGTCCAGGTCTCCTGCAAAACCATCACCGCCGGTACTGCTGAGCCGGGCTCTTACCTCTGCAAACAACAATGGATAAAGATCAAAGGCTGATACCTGCAGGGCCTTTTTCTGGTAGAAATAATCGTATGGATCAGGTGTTTTAAAATCACTGATCTGCAACACACCGTTATCCACCGCAGATAAAGTAACAAAACTGCCTGGAGCTGCTTTTACGGTTACCTTCTGGTGTGTTTTGGAACGCACCGTCTTTTCTGCCACTACCTCTACGTTGATCTTGCGGTTCTTTTCTTCCACCGTTACATTCCTGAAACCATGTGCTACGGTAAGCGGTATGTCTGAGACCTCATGAGGTTTGATCAAAGTAGCTGTGATGTACACATTCGGTACATGTGCTGCTGTCAGTTTCAGGTCAACACTGGCGGTCCGGTTACTTACCTCCACATACTGGTGCGATACCACATGGTCTGTCTCCATGGTCACCAGCATCTTGCCGCTAAAAGGTGTTTTGAATAAAGCTTTCACCGTTTCACCGGTGCTGTAAGTCTTCTTGTCAATCTCTATCTCCACATTGCCTTCCCGGCTTACTTCGAAAGAAGTATTGTTTATACCCCAGCTTCCATAACTGTAAAAGCTCCGCTGCACATAGTTATTGGCGCCCGGCACAAATACCCTTACTTCATAATCGCCGGGTGTGCGGGGCACATAGGAGTAAATGGTATTGGCCCCCACACTCAGCTGCTGCTCGATCATCAGTTTATCTTCTTTCTGTGACTCGTAACGGAAATAGCTGCCGCTCTTCGTTAGCACAGTCCGGTATTCATGCTTGATCACTTCCACCCTTGCCGTGGCATTGGTGGCGTTACCTTCCTTATTCACAGCAGCCAGTTGAAATTTCACCGGCTGGTTCAGCGGATAGTAATAGTACCAGTCCTGTTTGATGCCAAAGAAAACTTCCTGTGTAAAGATGTCAACAGAACTGGCCCGGCTTACCGGCCTTCCTGTTTCATCAAATACAGTGGTATAGAAATTAGTTTGCAGGGCTCCCATGTTGGCATAAGTTGCCGGTACAGCATAATCAATCAGTGCATTACCGGCTTCATCTGTCATACCCTCTCTTACTTCCTTATCAAAAAAGGTGTTCTGATTGGCGAGGGCAAAATCATACCCGTCAAATTTCTCCGGAGAGAAAGACTTCTGCTTTACCTGTATTTCCGTTTCATATTTCCGGTTAGCGGCCGGCGGACCAAAGAAGTTCACGGCATTTATGGCAAGCGCTGCATTTTCCCCGGGGCTCAGGGATTTCTTATCCAGCTGGGCCGTAACCCTGATCCTGTCCGGCACAAATTCCTCCACTGAAAAATTCTTTGAAGCCAGCAACACATCTGTTGTAGTATACACTTCCAGTGTATAGCTGCCCGTAATGGCAGCCATTGCAATATCAATGCTGCCTTCCAGAGAGCCTTCTTCATTCAGGCTTTTGCGGAAAGATTTAAGTTCCTTTCCGTTGGGCATCAGGAATTTCAGCTTCAGCGGCACATCGCCGGGGCTTTTCCACTGTGCATCCCGGAGTATAATGGAAAAATTGATCTTTTCACCCGGGCGGTACACATCCCTCTCTGCGTACACAAACGCATCAAATCCGGAAGGGTTACTTCTTTTACCACCCACTTCAAAACGGGATGTGTTGACCTTAGTATTATTGAACGGCAGGTAATTAAAATCATCCGCTGTTTTAGCTATGATCATGGCCGGCTTAAATCCGCTGAAATCTTTCGGTGTATAGGCAATCTCTGCCACACCGCTGCTGTTGGTGGCCCCGGTGCCGATCAATTGATTATTGGAACTGTATACGGTTACATTCACCCCATTCACCGGGTCAGTCGTTTTAATGGAATTGGTGAAGACATAGATTTTATTGAGCCCTTGCTTAGCTATCAATCCAAGATCAGACAATGAAATGTACCGGCTGTCTTTCACCCAGTAATCCTCAGTGGAGCGGATAACTACATGGTATACTCCCTTGAAATCCGGTAAACGATCTTCAAACTGGGAGATGTTCAGTAATCGGCCTCCGCTGCTTTTGGGCAGCGAACGGGTATCGATCTCTTTTTCATAGATCACATCACCCAGCATGGCGTCACTGCCATAGTCATCATAATAATATTCATCCTCATAACCGGCATAATCCGGTCCGCTGCTGCTTTCCTTCGGATAATAGCCATATCGTTCTGCCAGCAAAAGGTTGTTCTCATAAATTTTGGAGATGATCAATTTCACTTTCGGCACATTGGTGATCTGTACCTCGATATTCTTACCGCCTTTTTTGGAAAGGTAAACGGCCTTGCTGTTGGTAAAAACAATTTTGGCCTCCAGCTCACCAAAGGCAACAGAATTGCTGTACTCTTCCTTCATCACACCGCCCAGTTTGCCCCGCAGCCCTTTGCTGACGGTAACGGCATAACTTTTTTCTGTATCAAACTTATCGCTGCGCAACGTAAAGCCATAATCATTGGGCTCTACTGTATATTCCAGTTCGGGGTCAAACTTCAGATAAGGCCTGATGCTTTCGCCACTGAGTTGCTGACTGGTAGTAACCCTTACAACACCCTCGGTACCATCATGCTCGGATTCGATATTCTGTATTGACAGCACAAAGGGTGAAGGGATCGTCATACTGCCGGTGATCGGTTCAGCAGTGGATGTGTTTCCTTTTTCCGGCTTCAGGCCTTTTTCTATTACCACTTTGGCGTCAAAATCCTTGTCCTCCGTTTTTATTCCATTGATGCGGACCGACACCTTATTATCCGGCGAAAGGGTGATCATATTGAAATCCATCTTCTTTCCTTCAACCTCTATCCTCAACCTGTCTTTCAGTGTTTCCGGGTTTACCCGGTAATTGAAAAACAGGTCTATTTGCGGAACTGCTGATGTGCTGCTTTCACCCGCCCACACTACCTGTGATCCATCCAGGGTAAGTTCAGGCGTATGAAAACTGATCTTGTCACCGTTCTTTACTGAATTGTATTTACTGAAACGCAGCACAGCGCTTTTGATCTTTGCCGTGTATTTCGTTGCCGGGTTCAGCGGTTCTGAGGGAGAAAACACCAGTTCATCCGGTCCATCCCAGCGGAAACGGCCGGGGATAGCCGGATCGAAAGAAATATATTCGGTAGAATCCCAGGCATTGAGCATAGAATCGGTTGCCAGCGAATGGCTGAAACGGAAAACAAGGTTGCCCAGCTGGGGCACTTCGTTTTTCGCATTGGTATAACTCAGGCTGACAGAATTCTTTTTACAGGATGACAAAAAAATAGCCCCTGCTGCTATCAGCGGAACTAAGAAGAACTTGATACGCATATAAGTGTAGGTTTAATGTAATCCGGTGTGGTAAACAGCACCGGTGGTTATGGGTGATAAGGTAATAAAGTTTGCATTGTTAAAAAATAAAGCAGTCAATTTGTTTTACACAAATTGCCGCGCCGCTCTGGCGGAAATAACAGAAATTAGCAGACGAAAGCTAAGGGGGAATATCCCGGGCAGGCCGGGATCGGTCTGAAGAGTCCATAAACGGAGAAAATAAATGCTCATTAAAGGTACAGTAATGCATTTCAGCATGTCAAGTTTAATGAAGATAAATATTTGTTAAGTGGCAACGCTGCCATCAACCTGCACTATCTGATGAAGAAACGCCAACATTTGCATATTCCCTGGGTCACAAAAAAAGAGCCTGCACCGCCGCGTAGGTTTTTTACCCGGCAGGGCATACTGCGCTGGCTGAGAAGACTGGGCATTGGATTCCTCAGCCTGGTAGTGTTGTTTTTCCTGTTAAACTTCATTTTTCCATTACCGGACAAAGTAGAGTACTCCACCATTATTACCGACAATAAAGGGGAAGTAATCAATGCCTTTCTCACCAGCGATCAGAAATGGCGGATGAAAACAGAACTGACAGAGATCTCCCCCCTTCTCCAAAAGACGATTGTAGCCAAAGAAGACCGTCACTTTTGGTGGCACCCCGGTGTAAACCCTTTTGCCCTGATACGGGCTTTTTTCAGCAATATTTTTCATATGCGGCGGATGTCCGGCGCCAGTACCATAACCATGCAGGTAGCCAAAATGCTGGAGCCGGGCAAAAGGAATATCTGGAGCAAAATGAGGGAGATGTTCCGGGCATTGCAACTGGAATTGAAGTACAGCAAAAAAGAGATTTTGCAACTTTACCTTAACCTGGTGCCCTACGGGGGTAATATAGAAGGCGTAAAAGCGGCATCCCTGCTTTATTTTAAAAAAAACCCGGATCATTTATCGCTGGCTGAAATAACGGCACTGAGCATCATTCCCAACAAACCCGGCGTAATGGTACCGGGCAGGCACAATGACTTTATTGTAAAAGAAAGAAACCGCTGGCTCGAAAGATTTGCGGACAGAAAAGTATTTTCCCAAAAAGAAATTGAGGATGCCCTGGCTGAACCATTAACGGCCACCAGGGGAACAGTGCCACATTACATCCCGCATCTTTCCTATAAGCTTAAAAAAACAGGTGCCGATATTATCAGGACCAATATCATTCTGAATACACAATTGAAAACAGAAAAACTGGTGGAGGATTATATCCGCATCCAGCGGTTGAAAAATATCAGAAACGCTGCCGTAGTGATCATTGACAATAAAACCCATAAAGTAATTACCTATGTAGGCTCATCAGGCTTTTATGATACTACCGACGGAGGACAGGTAAATGGCGCCAATGCCGTTCGCCAGCCGGGGAGTACGCTGAAGCCGCTGCTTTATGGCATGTGCTTCGATGAGGGTTTGCTTACACCTAAAACAGTAATGACGGATGTAGCCGTTAACTATGATGGCTTTGCGCCGGAAAACTATGATGATAAATTCAACGGCTATGTAACCGTAGAATATTCGCTGGAGCATTCATTGAATATACCAGCAGTGAAAGCCCTGCGGATGCTGGGGCATGAAAAAATGATTCAGCAATTATCCACCTGTAATTTCCGGCAAATACAAAAAGACAGGAGAAAACTGGGGCTGTCGCTGATACTGGGCGGCTGCGGCACTACCCTGGAAGAACTGACCGGCCTATTTTCTTCCTTTGCCAATAATGGAATTTACCTGTCACCTTCCTTTACACAAAATGATACGATTCACCAGCGGCAAACAGTAATAAGCCCGGCAGCTACTTTTATGGTGAACGACATATTGTCAAAAATTAACCGCCCGGACTTCCCGGTAAACTGGACTGCTACTGAAAAGATGCCCAAGATTGCCTGGAAAACAGGGACCAGTTATGGCAGAAAAGACGGCTGGAGCATTGGCTATAATAAAAACTATACAGTAGGTGTTTGGTGCGGCAATTTTTCAGGTACCGGAGCAGCAGACCTGAGCGGCGCCAATATAGCCACACCCTTGCTTTTCAAAATATTCAACACCATTGATTACGACAGCGATGAAGAATGGTTCTCGCAACCGGCTGATTGCGATATCAGGCAGGTGTGCAGTGAAACGGGACTTGTACCGTCCACCCATTGTACGAGCCTGACCACTGATTATTTTATACCATTGATCTCCTCTGCCAAGAACTGTGACAACAGGCAGGAAATAATGATAAGCCCCGATGAGAAAATTTCGTATTGCAAGAGCTGCGCCCCGGAAAGCGGTTATAAGAAGAAATGGTATAAAATAACGGAGCCGGATATGCAGGCATGGTTGGAGGAAAACAGGATCAGTTATGAAAAGAT
>DASUDW010000394.1:0-7511 GCA_036275415.1 Chitinophagaceae bacterium
CTGCGGCGCATGCCTTTTACTTCGTAAGGATTGATGACCTCTACGGATGATTCGAGTACTTCGTCCCGGTGCTGGAGGTCCAGCAGAATTTTTCCTTCAGTAGCTGTAGCATCATAGCTGTATTGATACATACCGGAACGGTAAGAAGCCGTCATGGCAGCTTTGATATTATTTTTCCGGAGAACTACTTCGTAGTACCCGGGACTTGCCTTTTCTTCCCAATGTGAAAAAGGAGAAGCATAGGCTGAGTTCTTCCATTTTACTTCGCCGGTGAAGGGCATTAGCAGTATATCGCAATAATCGGGTATACCGGTGCCGCTCAGGTGCGTTTGGGAAAACCCGTAAATGAGACTGTCAGAATAATGATAACCGCTGCAGCCATCCCATCCTTCCAGCCGGGTATCGGGGCTTAGTTGTATCATACCAAAGGGCATGGTAGCGCCTGGATAAGTATGACCATGACCACCTGTGCCGATAAAAGGGTTGACCAGTGATGTGTACTTTGTCTGGGCTTGTGTAACAGATATGCAGAAGCAGAATAAAATAAGTAAGCGGATTGATTTCATAACAGCAATTATTCGTGGCTCAAGTTAGCAGAAAATCGAAAGTTAACGGCAGATTTCATAGCAGTACCTTTGCGCAAAACAGTTAAATGACGATTGCTGTATTAGGCGCCGGTATGGTGGGCAGGGCCATTGCCCTCGATTTGGTCAAGAATTTTTCCGTTACTTCTTTTGATGTGAGTGCAGCGAATCTTTTGCTGCTCACAGAAAGGAATCCGTTGATAAAAACAGTCCAGGCGGATCTCGCCAACTATGATCAGTATGCCGCATGGCTTTCTTCTTTTGACCTGGTAGTAACAGCTGTACCGGGTTTTATGGGGTTTAAAACCCTGGAAGCAGTGATCAATGCCGGGAAGAGTGTGGTAGATATTTCGTTCTTCCCTGAAGATGCTTTGCAGTTGGACCAACTGGCCAAAGAAAAAGGAGTCACGGTGATAACCGATTGCGGTGTAGCACCGGGTATGAGCAATTTCATCATAGGCCGTTACAATGCCGAAATGAAAGTGGAGGCATTTGAATGTTATGTCGGTGGCTTGCCATTGTATCCCCAACCACCGTTCAACTATAAAGCGCCTTTCTCCCCGGTGGATGTGATACAGGAATACATCCGTCCGGCAAGACTGGTGGAGAACGGAAATATTGTAACGAAACCCGCCCTGAGCGACAGGGAGCTGATGGATTTTGGCAAAGCTGGTAAACTGGAAGCCTTCAATACAGATGGTTTACGTTCATTAATTTTTACGATGGGCCATATACCGGATATGAAAGAGAAAACCTTGCGGTATCCCGGTCATATTGATCTCATAATTGCGTTACAGCAATCTGGTTTCTTCGATACAACTCCACTAATTGTGAACGGAAATATGATTTCACCGCTTGATTTTACATCGAAACTGTTGGTAAGCGAATGGAAACTCGGTGAGACAGAAGAAGAATTTACCGTAATGAAGGTGATTGTAAAAGGAGAGGGCAAAATAATTACTTACGACTTATATGACCAATATGACCCGCTGACCCAAACCTCCTCCATGGCCCGCACCACCGGTTACACCTGTACGGCTGCGGTCAACCTAATAGTCAGCGGCAAGTTTACCGGGAAAGGCGTCTTTCCGCCTGAGCTGATCGGGAACAGGAAAGAGTGTTTTGATTATGTGCTGGGTTACCTGGCAGAACGAGGGGTTAATTGGGTGAAAATTTCAGAATAGCTCAACATATTAATACCCGCATTAGGGTATAGAGTAATCAATTGCATTTTCTATCTTCATCAACTAAATAAATTTGCAGGATGAGAGTCTTGCTCTTTTTACTGATTAATTATTTATCGTTTCAGGCAGCGGCACAAACAGAAAACGGTGATCCGCCGATTGTAACCGCCGTAAAAGCAGGAGATATAATTACAGTAGAAAAATTAATTCGTAAAGGAACTGCAATTAATGCAACAGACAATAATGGTGCTACAGCACTGTTATGGGCCGCTGGGCTGGGCGATCTGCAAATGGTGAAACTCCTGGTGAGTAACGGTGCAACTGTTAACACAAGCGGGGTAATATATACCAACTCAGAAAAAACAGGATACTATGGCAACCTTACAGGTATTGCTGCAAGCCAGGGACACGCAGAAATACTGAAGTATTTAATTGATAGCTGCAAAATACCGGTGGATGATAAAGAGTATAACCCGGAAACCAAACAAAAAGACGGATGGACGGCCTTGCAATGGGCGGCGGCTGCGGGGAAAAATGAAGCCGTTGAATACCTGCTGGGTAAAGGAGCGGATATAAACGCAAGTCACACCAGCGACAAAGGAACACCACTTCTTTATGCCATACAAAGCGGCCATTCACTAAACGCTGAGTTATTAATTAACAAGGGTGCCGATGTAAACAAAGCTAACTCCGGCGGCACCACTCCGCTTATGGCTGCCGTTGATGCAAAAAATATTGCATTGTGTATTTTATTATGGAAGAATAAAGCAGACCTCCTGGTAAAAAATAATGAGGATAATACGGCACTTGATATAGCCCTCGATAAGAAACATTACCGAATTATTGATTTCCTGAGTTCACCCGGTAATTATGAAGCAGTGCTTAAAAAAGAATATTGGGCAGAGTTAAACGACAGTTTAGATTATTACAGCAATCAAAAAGAGTATGAAAAAGCAATTAGTTTCGGAGAAAAGGCATTAAGTGCAGCAAAAAAAGAATTTGGCTCAAAACATGATAATTATGGACGTACATTAAAGAGTGTATCAATCGTTTACCGGCAGGCCGGAAAACTTGAAATGGCAGCCAGAAAAGCGGAGGATGCAGCCTCCTTTTATAAAGAAAATTCAGGCAATACATCCATAGCATATGCTGCCGTGCTCAATCAGCTTGGCTTAATCTATAATGCGTTAAAAGATACTGCCAAAGCCGGTAAAAACTACAGGCAGGCGCTGGCAATTCTAAGAATGCCGGGAAATAAAGACAACTTACTAGAAAGTGTACTCTACAATATAGCCGGCCTTTATATGGATAATGAACAATATGCAACTGCATTGCCACTATTGGAGGAAATGATAAAAATGCAGGAAGAAATATATGGACAAGAGAGCTCGGATTACATGGATGGATTAACTATGCTGGCTAATGCCAGCAAAGGATCGGGTAAAATAAGTGATGCCCTTGCTTCAAGAAAATTAAAAGCAGCATTAAGCAAAAAATTGTTTGGTGACAGCACGGTTAAATATGCGGCTGAGTTAAATCAAATAGCCATGCTCTATGAAAAGATAAACGATACAATAAACACTGAAAATTATTATAGGCAGGCTATAGAGATCCTCAGGAATAATCGACCCATTCAGAAAATATTAATTGATGTGATAGAAAACCTGGCAGATTTTTATGAAAAGATGAACCGGTTTGATGATGCTATAGTGTATAGCAGAGAAAATTACGGATATATAGAAATACTGGAAGGCGGAAGCTCAGAACATTTGGCAAGTAACTGTAACCGGCAGGCCAGATTATACGAACAATTATCACAGTATGCGATGGCTGAACCACTTTATATACAGGCACTCGAAATAAGGAAGAAAATTTTTGGGGAGAATCATCCGGATTATGCCCAAAGCCTGAATAACCTGGCAGTACTTTATTCTAAAACAGGGAAATATGAAAAGGTCGAACCACTCTATCTGAAAGCAAAAGAAATATGGAAAAAAACCCTTGGAGAAAAAAGTAAGGATTATTTAATATGCCTTAATAACCTGGGTTCATTGTATAACACATTCGGACAGTTTAATAAGGCTGAATCATATTATATTCAGTCAAAGGAATTAAGAAAAATTGTTTTTGGGGAAAATAGCCCGGAATATGCTACTAGCCTGAACAACCTGGCATATTTGTATGATAATATGGGCAACTATACTAAAGCCGAACCCTTGTTTATAGAGGCTATAAGTATCAGAAAAAAAGTACAGGGTTCTGAACATCCGGATTATGCCACCTGCCTGAACAACCTGGGTTCTCTGTACAACAGTATGGGAAAATATAAAAAAGCGGAGGGTTGTTTTACTGAAGCGATGAAAATCATCAGGAAAGTATATGGTAACAACCATTTCAACTATAGCAACTGCCTCAATAACCTGGCTTTATTAAACTCCGATATGGGAGATTATAAAAAGTCATTGGTGTTATTTATGGAGGCTTTGGAAATCAGAAAAAGGGTTTTAGGAGAAAACCATCCGGACTATGCTATCAGCCTTAATAACCTCGCATCTGCATATAAGAATATAGGACAGTACGAAAAAGCCGAACAGCTATACCTGGATGCAGGCGAAATTATCAGAAAAACCATGGGCGAAAATCACCCGCATTATGCCACTAATCTCAGTACTCTTGCCAATTTATACAAAGAAACGGGCCGCTATGAAAAAGCAGAAGCGTTGCATATTAAAGTAAACGAAATCCGGAAAATTGTGTTGGGAGAAAATCATCCGGATTATGTCACCGGATTGAATAACCTGGGAGTTCTTTATTCTAAAACAGGGAAATATGAAAAAGCGGAACTTTTGTATCTCCAGGCTAAAGAAATCAGAAAGAATATTTTGGGTGAAACACACCCGGCTTATGCTACCAGCCTGAACAATCTTGCTAATTTATATATGAGTATGGGCCAGTATGGTAAAGCCGAACAGCTTTTCGTGCAGGCTAAAGAAATCCGAAAAAATGTGTTGGGGGAAAGCCATCCTGATTATGCCTTTAGCCTGAATAATCTTGCTGTTTTGTACAGAGAGACAGGACGATTTAGTAGGGCAGAAACGCTTTATAAGGAAGCTAATGAAATTATTAAAAAAGTACTGGGCAGTTATCATGCTGATTACGCTCTAGGGCTTAATAACCTGGCAGCTTTATACCAGGCCAAGGGTGAATATGATAAAGCAGAAGCACCCTATCTGGAAGCCATTGATATAAGAAAGAAAATGCTGGGGGAAAATCATCCTGATTATGCCCTTAGCCTTAATAATCTGGCTTATTTATATTCCAGCACCGGTAAATATGAAAAGGCGGAACGACTTTACCAGTCAGCTATTACCATACTAAAAAAAACTTTTGGACCATTCAATACGGATTATGCCCTTAGCCTCAACAACCTTATATTATTATTCATGAAAAAAAGAGAATATGACAAAGCAGAAAAATATTTTATTGAGTATAATCTAATTGAGATAAAAAATATGTTTTCTGTTTTTGATAATTTATCAGAAAATGAAAAGGGCAATTACCTGGAAAATAAAATGATCCTTAATGATGAAAACAATAGTTTTTTATACAACTACAAAAAACAAAACCCCGTACTTTCCCAAACCAATTATGATCTTCAGCTTTTATTAAAATCATTGTCACTTGCCAGTACTAAAAATGCAATGGATGCTGTCAGAAACAGCAGTGACACAACTGTACAAATACTATTTGATAAATGGAAAACAAATAAAGCGGTACTTGCAAAGCAATACTCACTTCCTGTAATTCAACGTATGGATGATTTAAAAAATCTTGAAGAACAAACGGAAAACCAGGAAAAAGAACTCACCCGAAAATCAGCTGAGTTTAAAAACCAGCAGCAATCGTTGGAAATAAAAACACAAAATGTAAGAGGCAGGCTGAAAGAAGACGAAATAGCCCTTGAGTTTGTACGCTTTGAGCTGCTGAATAAAGAATGGACAGATAGTGTGATATACGCTGCTTATATTCTCACTCCAAAAGATTCCATTCCTGTTTTTGTACCATTGTTTGAAGAAAAACAACTACAAAAATTATTCGACAGTGCCGGTACCACAGCCAATGCCATGGTCAGCAAGTTTTACCGCGGACTGGATTTAGGTAATACCGGCACCGCCGCATCATTGGGAAAAGATTTGTATAACCTGGTATGGGCGCCCCTGGAGCCTTATTTAAAAGGGATCAAAACTATCAGCTATTCACCCGCAGGCAAACTGTATAGTATTGCCTTTCATGCCCTGCCGGTGGACAGCAATACTTTGCTGATGGATAAATACCAGCTGAACCAGTACACCAGCACCCGGCAGATAGCATTACGAAAAACAGAGCAAGCAACGAATGCAATACAAAGCATCACTTTATTCGGCGATGCAGCTTTTACGCTGGACAGTACAGCCATTGCAAAATCAAAAAAAGACAACATCGCTATTACAAATATTTACACTCCCCAAAACAGGGGCAACCGGGGTAGCAGCTGGGCCGATCTGCCCGGTACAGCCGAAGAAGTAAAAAAGATCAAACAATTATTTGAGCAGAACCGTATCAGTACAAAAACATTTACTCAAAACACCGCCAGCGAAGAGAACCTGAAAGCACTCACCGGTCATTCTCCGCAGATACTGCATATAGCTACCCATGGTTTCTTTTTACCTGAACCGGATAAAAAGACAAAGGACAACATCAGCGGTAACGGAAATAGTTACTCATTAGCCGATGATCCATTGATGAGAAGCGGCCTCATTCTTTCCGGCGGCAACTATGCCTGGAGTGGAAAGACTCCCATCGAAGGGGTAGAAGATGGCATTGCTACAGCATATGAAATTTCACAACTCAACCTGTCCAATACGGAGTTAGTTGTTCTCTCTGCCTGCGAAACAGCACTGGGTGATGTAAAAGGCAGCGAAGGGGTATTTGGCTTACAAAGAGCCTTTAAAATGGCGGGTGTAAAGAAAATGATCGTCAGCCTGTGGCAGGTGCCGGATAAAGAAACAGCCGAACTAATGACAACTTTTTACAATTACTGGCTCAAGGGCAAAACCGTTGAACAGGCTTTTACACAGGCACAGGCAGAGATGCGTAAGAAATATTCTCCCTACTATTGGGCGGCGTTTGTGCTGGTGGAATAAACAAGTCAGAATACCATCATTAAGGTATGAGGGTAAAAGAGCTTTGTCTTAATTTTAAAAAGATGAGGAATTTCCAGCGTACGTATATCATTTTTCTTTTTTTTCTTCCTGTCAATATTGCATTTGGACAAACCTGGGAGCAATTGAATGACAGCTTTTATTATTACTACCAAAGAGATGATTACAAACAGGCTTTGCCGGTGGCACAAAAAATTGTGGAAATGGCACGCAATGATTTTGGAGAAGCTGACCAGGAATATGCCACCGCCCTGAATAACCTTGCTTTCACTTATTATAAGGCCGGCAACCTTGCCGCAGCAGAAGATAATTTCCTGGAGTGTTTTACTGTAAAACTAAAAGTGTACGAACCTGAAGATGAACGATGTCTTAGTACAGCACAAATGCTGAGCGACATCTATAAGGAGCAACAAAACTATAAAGAGGCAGAAAAACTGTTAACCGGGTACTTACAAGTACTTTCTAAAAAAAATAAACAGCAGTCAAAGGCATTTGTCTATTCGCTTTATATGCGGGGCGACAGTTACCGGGTAGTACAACAA
>DASUDW010000395.1:0-21677 GCA_036275415.1 Chitinophagaceae bacterium
TCTCATCAATTAAGTCAATCGCTTTATCCGGCAGGAAACGATCGGTGATGTAGCGGCTGGATAATTCCACGGCCGCAATGATGGCTTCATCTTTAATGCGTACATGGTGGTGTGTTTCGTAACGGTCCTTCAAACCGCGGAGGATAGAGATGGCATCTTCTACGGAAGGTTCATCCACCATTACTTTCTGGAAACGGCGTTCCAGGGCTTTATCTTTTTCAAAAAACTTCTGGTATTCGTTGAGTGTGGTAGCACCTACGGCCCGGAGATCTCCTTTGGCCAATGCAGGTTTCAGGATATTAGCGGCGTCCATAGCACCTTCGCCACCACCTGCACCTACCAGCGTATGTATTTCATCAATGAATAAAATGATCTCGCCGTCGCTGCTGCTCACTTCTTTCACTACTGCTTTCAGCCTTTCTTCAAACTCACCTTTGTACTTGGCACCTGCAATGAGCAGGCCCATATCGAGTGCATATATGATCTTGCTTTTTAAATTCTCCGGTACATCACCGTTTACAATACGATGCGCAATGCCTTCGGCGATCGCTGTTTTACCCACACCGGGTTCACCCACCAGTATCGGGTTGTTCTTTGTCCGGCGGGAAAGTATGTGCAGGGTCCTCCTTATCTCTTCATCACGGCCGATAACGGGATCGAGTTTTCCCTGCCTGGCCAGTTCATTTAAGTTCTTCGCATATTTATTAAGTGCATTGAATTCCTGCGACTGAGTTTGCGAAGTGATCTTTTCTCCTTTGCGCAGTTCTTTGATAGCCGTAACCAGTCCGTTTTCAGAGAGGCCGGCATTCTTCAGCAATTTGGCAGCAGCATCATTGCCCTGCACTATCGCCAGCAGGATATGCTCCGGTGTAACGAATTCATCACCGAACTGTTTCAACACGGCCCCTGCCCTGAGTACTACATTATTGGCATCCCGGCTGATCTGTTGTGCGGCTTCACCGGAAGCTTTGGGCAGTTTGCCGATGAGTTCATCCAGTTTGCTTTCCACCAGGTTGACGGTTACATTGTTTTTCTTCAACAAATATTCAACCGGTGAATCTTGCTGATCGAGCAACGCTTTTAAGAGATGCTCAGTCTCAATATTCGGGCTTTGTGCATTGAAAGCAATTTGCTGTGCCTGTTGGAAGGCTTCGGCAGCTTTTATAGTGAAGTTTCCTAAGTTCATACCCCAAACCCCTAAGGGGGATTTATTGTTTTAGTTGTTAATTTTATTTTCTAATCTGTAGTTTATGATATCACAAACCGTTTTTCATTTATCAAAAATCGTTCATTTCCGCCGCAGCGGATCAGGGGGTGCAACTATGTCATATAAAGTTAGCTCTATCTGCATGAAAGTCACATTTGTAGCTACATTCCTGCTATTCTTTCAGCCTTTGTTCTCACAGTACAACTGGTCAGACCTGAACCGGGAACTGGAGTCCAGACAAAAACAACTCGGGACCGATGTGGTAGCCATGATCTGGAAGGGAGATTCCCTGGTCTTTAAAAAAGAGATGGGCCAGTTTAACAGTAAAACACAAGCTCCCATTGCCAGTTGCAGCAAATGGCTTACCGCCGCCATGGTAATGATACTGGTGGATGAAGGCAAAATTTCCCTGGATGATTATGTGGTGAAATATATACCGGAGTTTGGCAAATATTTTAAAAGCTACATTACCATCCGCCAGTGCCTGAGCCACATGACAGGCATTGCCGATGACGACAAATTCCTGAAAAAGCTTTTTGAAAGAAAGAAATATTCTACCCTGGAGGAAGAGGTGAATGCTTTTGCAAGCAAAAGCATACGGGCCAATGCCGGAACGGATTTCTGGTATGGCAATATCGGCCTCAACATTGCAGGACGGATACTGGAGGTGGTCACCAAAAGAAAATTTGAAACACTGATCAAAACCAAACTCTTTGTGCCGCTGGGTATGAACAGGACTTCGTTTACCAACCTGAGCGGCGGACCGGTAAATCCCTCCGGCGGGGCCCAATCCACCGCTGATGATTACCTGAAATTTTTAGTGATGCTGCTCAACAAAGGAAAATATAACGGCAAACAAATTCTGAGCAGTGAAGCCGTTGAGCAAATGCTGGAGCCGCAAAACCGATTAGACCAGGTGAAATATGCCCCCAAAGCTGCCGAAGGCTATCGCTATGCGTTGGGTGCATGGGTAATGGAAGAAGCGCCGCAGTTGCATTCGCTGAAGGCAAAAGGGAAAGCAACGGCGCTGGCCAGTCCCGGTTTATTCGGCACCTGGCCAATGATAGATTATTGCCGGGGCTATGCTTATATTGTTTTTGTAAAAGACCTGCTGGGAGAAGAAAAGGCCCGCATTCATGAAGAACTTAAATCAATTATTGATAAACAAATACCGTCTGTTTGCCGTTAGTAATACGGCAACTATGGCCTACAATTCTTAACCAAAAAATAAAAAATGAGAAAATCAGTTACCGCTATCCTTCTTTTTTCCTGCATTTCTGCAACCAGCCTGCAAGCACAGCAAACAGTCATAGCAGTACAAAAAGGGCAAAAATTCAAAGCAGAATCCACGTTAAAATCAAACAGCAGCGCCGAAGTGATGGGACAGGCTATGGAAACGACAGCAAACAGTACTTCTGAAACACTGTATGAAATTACCGGCACCGGCCAAAATGAAATAAGCCTTCAGCTAACCATTACAAAAATGCTTGTTAACAGCAGTTCTATGGGACAGGAAATGAACTATGACAGTGATAAAGACAAAAGCGGCCCGATGGCCGATGTATTTGGACCAAAGATCAATAAAGCGGAATCCATAGTGATTGACAGCAAGGGGATGATTACCAAAAAGGATGATACCGGTGATAACAACCAGGGTTTGATGATGGGGCTGAATAATTTGAACCCAACCACCACCGATCTTTTTGTGCCGGCACTGATCGGAAGAGAATTAAAGGTGGGAGATATTTTTACTGATACCAGCAGTACAACGAAAGAAAAATATTCTTCCCGTGACTCCGGCACTTATAGAATAACGGCCATTGACAACGGCATAGCCGCAGTATCCTACACCGGCACACAGGTTTTAGCCACTGTTATCGATCAAATGGGCATGGAAATGGTAACTAATGCCAACAATACCATAAAAACAGAAATGCAGGTGGATGTGAAAACAGGGCTTGTACTGGTAAAAGCCACAGTTATAGAAACAAATGTAAGTATTGATGCTGGCGGTATGACGATACCCGCCACGGGCAAAACCATTGCAACCGTAAAAGTAACACCAGTGCAGTAAGCATTAAGGATCATTATTACCAGGAAAGGTTTGGTAACTTAGTTGCCAAACCTTTTTTTATGTACGAAAAACGTAAACAACCGCTTGCTTCCCGCAATAAATATTATACCCGGGTTCTTTACAATATTCTTTACACATTGGTCATCCTGGCCATCAGTCTTTGTATTGGTATAGCCGGGTATCATTATATCGGGCATGCCAACTGGATTGATGCCCTGCATAACTCTTCGATGATATTGAGCGGCATGGGCCCGGTGATTGAAATACAGAATACTGCCGGCAAATTATTTTCTTCCTTTTATGCCTTGTTCAGCGGCATTGTTTTTATTACCAATGTAGCGATCGTCCTGGCGCCGGCCGTTCATCGTTTATTTCACCGCCTGCACCTCGAAGAATAATATCAGAAGCCTTTTGTTGTTTCCTCTTTTACCAGTACCACCCGGCTTCGGTCTGCTTTAAAAATGGTTTCATAAAATTTCACCATTTCGTTATAGGCAGCAGGGGCAAACCTTCCTTTTAGCACCTGAAGGGTCCGGCGGTAACGTAGTTTATCCCCCTCTAACTTGATGTAGCTTTCATAAACACCAAATGGTGTTTTCAGTTTCACTTCAGGTGGCATGCTTTCTGCCCGGTAACCTTTTGGCAAGATGATCTCCACACTATCCTGCTCCGTAAATTCATTACTGAGCACCAGGTCATACTTGCGCTGCTCATCTGCTGCCGGTTTACGAAGGCTGCGGGTCATAATATTGGGGAGGATAAACAACCTTCTGCCGCTGAAGGTGGCGTAGTTGCTCACATTGATATACAACAACTCTTCAATGACCGGTAAGGCTGTTTTCTTCTCGTCATATTGAAACCGGGTAATATCATATGTAGCAAAATCCAGTTCTTCCTGCAGGTGTTCTTTTACTTTTTCTTTTGAAAGATTATTGATGAGTCCGTGAATTTCATCCTGTCGGGTACCACCATAAACCGCCAGTGATTGCACAGACAGGGTAGCTTGCTCATCCAGCGCCGCTTTTACTGTTCGCTTTACAGTATTTTCATTTACCCCATAGCAGGGAGTACGAACCAGGCGGCCGCCGTTTTCGTCTACCAATAATGCATAGCGGTCATCGGTAAAATCGCTGAGATACCCGCAGGGCAATGTCTGGCTGGTACATTCGAGCCATACTGTATCAGCAGGTTGCGGCACGGCACAAAGTATTACGTGGTTGAATTGCTGGGAGGGAAAATCATGTGTAATATAACCGGCGTTTTCTCCTGCCCTGATAAGTGTATAATAAGATTTGATGCCGGCTTCTTTCAGCAGGCTGGCCATAAAATTGGTGAGAGCCTTGCAATCACCGTATGCTTTTTCCGCTACAAATTTTGCTTCAAACGGCTGCCAGCCGCCGATGCCTAATTGTATGCTGATATAACGGGTATTTTTTTGCAGGTAATCGTATAACAAAGCAATCTTTTCTTTCTTATCAGTAATGGCATCCGTAAGCTGGTGCACCCGTTGCTTTACATGATCCGGCAACTGATCCCTGCCCTGCAGCAGTGCATACTGGTATTTACCGAAGTCCTGCCAGCTCTGCATATTGCCTTTGTAGCTGTCCATCTGGAAATCGGTGGGACCGAATATAACCATGGTGGTCAATTCGTGCCACATAGGTGCATAAGGTTCTTTTACTAAAGCGGGGATATTTTTTACAGTCCAGGTTGTTGTTGTTACATTTTTATCAGCCACAACAACCGGTTCACCGGCATAATTGAATGCTTTGTAGCGAAACCGGTAACCATCATGGCAAACCATGCTCATACTGCTGGATTCCACAGATAAATTACCGCGGGATGCCGGTACCCAGGAGGGAAAGAAAAAAGTGCTTTTGTACTCAACGACAATATCATATTCAATGGTATAAGGATACACTTTATGATAAAAGTTGTGCCGCTTCACCCTGTTGTCATCCATCAGGCTGGAAGAAGACACACCACTCATATCCTCCATGTCCTTAATCTTCATCTTCTTTAACTGGTTACCCGCAGCATCGTACAAAAAACCTTCTGCTGATTCTATTTTTTTGTACTTATCGTAATACTCATAACACTCCGCCCACAGGTCCCCGTTTTCATTCAAAATAGTGATCGCATAATGGTTTCTGTAAACCGCTTTATTCGTTCCAAACACTTCAAACCTTAATTGCTCCGTTCTTAATATGGCATTGGCATTTTTCAGCAGGAGGGGCGAAATCCTGGACACGGCATACTCTCCTTCACCGGCCATTACCGGGAGCAATGAAAACATCAAATAGCTAATGATGAGCAGTCTTCTCATTGCGTACTATTTCTTTTTAAACACAATCTGTTCGTTATGCTTTTTCACGATCAGGTTAAAGAATTCACGGAGCATTTCATACTCCTCCGGCAAATAAAAGGTACGGTTAATTATAAGCCGGGACCTGAATGAAATATTATTCCCGGACACTGAAACACGGTATTCAAACAGACCGTCTCCTTCTTCGTTCATTTTGATCATAGTTTGCCGGGGTAATTCATCCACAACGTATCCGGCGGGTATTTCCATTTGCAGGTTATATACTTCATCAATGGTATAAGGCATTTCTACCGGGTAATACCTTTTTGCCGACTTAAATGGATTTTCTTTATACCCATCCATCAGTATCGGGTTAAAGTAAATGATATCTTCTTTTTCCCCCACCCTGTCAAAGTCAAGGAAAAGGCCCAGCGGCTCATCATTGATCATCAAGGAATCGACCCTTTCCTTAGTCACCCTGATCTCACTGCCCATTGACTTTTTCAAATTTTCCCAATAAGCCTGCTTGCCCTTTTCCTTTATCTGTTCTCTTAACCGGATTGATTCGTAATACCCGTTTGTCTTTTGCAGGCTGCCGATAGAATTTCCTTTTTCATCATTGATGATAAATACAGATACAGAGGATTGTTCTTTTAAGGTAGCGGCGTCCATTTCCAGTACAGCAGCTTCCTCATCAATAATCCTTGCCTGTCCGTTGTAACAATCATAATGCAATTTGCCAAATCCCAGGTCGGTGTGACTGGCATCGAGCAAATAATCTTTACCATCGATTTTTACTTTTGAAATCACATAGTTAAACCTGTCCATCAGCGGATAAACGGCATGTACATATCCATGTGACCGGGTGCTGAGCATTACCGGGTCGGCCCTCAGGTCTGCTTTCAGCAGCATGGCAGTGAGCAACAGGTTGATCTCTGCTTCGTTGCCGTTTTTTGTTTTCAGCAAATTTTTTAAGGGTTGCTCGAGGTACTTCCGGTTATAATTGGTACAGGTAAAATTATCCCTCACCCACTGATAAATATTCTTTGCTTTTTCAAGCGGACCCGCAGCATTGCCAATGGCTGTTTTCATCACATCACTCAGCCAGCCATTATCCTTTTTCAACTGAAGGCCAAAATCCTCGTCGTTCAGCAGTTGTTTGGCAACAACCGGCCAGGAGTCCATAAAATTTTTGTATTCAAACGGGTGGTTGATAGATTTAAACTGAAACTCAATTTTAGAAATATGATTGTCAAGTGTAGAGGTAAAACTTTCTTCTTTCAGGGCCGGCACATCCTTCATCACCCAGCGAAAAATAGTAACCCCTGCAGTAAATGAAACTCTTTCTGTATTTGCTATGCCCCGGCTGTCGGCCATATAAAAATTATCCCGGCTGTCCTTCTGCTCTTTAATATAATAAGGCTGGTACCCCTGTGTGAGTGTAACATAGGTATAAAATTCAGGCATCCGCACATTATACTCACTCCATAGGCGGGGGTATGCCCCCTGGAACTCCCAGGGCTGAAGATTGAATATAAAATCTGATTTTATCTTATACTCATACTCAATTATTGATCCGGGTTTAATATTCGGGAACGTAAATTTTCTGACCACCCAGTTTTTATTGATCTTATCCTTGAACAGGGCATTCTTCAGGTCAAGCTTTGTTTCCACAACTTTACCATTTTCCAGGTTATAAGTTACGGCCTTCAGGTTTTCCAGTTCCTCTTCCATTTGCCCGTTTGTATACAAACTGATAGAAATATCGGCAATGTCATAGCCGTTTTTATTAAGGATATGTGCCCTTTTGAGCCGTTTAAACTCGAGAGAAAAAGTACCTTTCATATTCCCGACGAAGCTGGTATGACCAATATCTGCTATCACCACCGCATCAGCGCTGCTGTCAACCGTATAGACGGTCTGTTGCAGATCAGCAGCAGTTACGTTACCAAACCTGATCTTTGGTGATTCCTGGGAAAAAACGTAATGGCCGGCAAGCAAGAGCAACAGTGCCGGAAAAACTACTCTTTTCATAGAAGGTGGTTTCAAGTAAAATAAATAACCAATCTTAATCAAGTTTACATAAAAAAAACCAAATTGCTTACTGATTAAAACGGGAAAATAGGGCCTTGCCAACAAAAAATATACATACCAAAATCATAAAAAGACTTGCTAAAAATCAGGGGTTTGATTTTTGTGGTATTGCCCGTGCCGCTACCCTTGATGATGATGCCCGAAGACTGGAAAACTGGTTGCAAAAAGGCATGCATGGCACCATGCAGTATATGGAAAATCATTTTGACCTGAGAATCGATCCAACTAAACTTGTTCCGGGTGCCAGGTCGGTAATTACTTTACTCAAAAATTATTATCCTGCAAAAGAGCAAGCTACTGACGGGCCTAAAATTTCTAAATATGCCTATGGTAAAGATTATCATGAAGTGATTAAAAATCAGCTGAAAGATTTTCTATCACAAATAAGAACAGAAATTGGCGAAGTACAGGGAAGGGGATTTGTGGACTCCGCCCCCGTACTGGAAAGAACCTGGGCCCAACGCAGTGGGTTAGGCTGGATTGGTAAAAACGGAAACCTTATCACCAAAGAACAAGGCTCCTTTTATTTTATTGCCACACTGATAACAGACCTTGACCTGGAATATGATGATCCTTTCGCAAAAGATTATTGCGGCACCTGCTCCAAATGCATCGATGCCTGCCCGACCGATGCCATTCTGCCCGATAAAGTAATAGATGGTAGTAAATGTATCTCCTACTTCACCATCGAGCTGAAAGAAATGCTGATACCCGGTGAAATGAAAGGAAGATTTGACAATTGGCTATTTGGCTGCGATACCTGCCAGGATGTGTGCCCCTGGAACCGCTTCAGCCAACCAACGAAAGAAACTGCATTTGCTCCGCTTCCTTCCATCCTGAATTTCTCTTTAAAAGAATGGGAAGAAATGACAGAAGAAAACTTCAAAATGGTTTTCAGGAATTCTCCCCTTAAAAGAGCAAAATACCAGGGTATCCGGCGAAACCTGAAATTTATCCGTTCGGCTTAAAAGTCATTATTAACCCGCAGCGATTGCAGATGCTTAGTGAAAGCCAGCCAAACCTTTTTGGCATCGGGGAATTTATAATACTTGTCAAATAATTGCTTTGCTGAAACCAGGTTTTTACCAAAAGCATAATAAAAAACGGCGAGGTTCAATGCCACTTCTTTTCTAAGGCCATTATCAAATGATATGTCATCAGCCAACACTTCATACGGTTGCTCACTGAGTTTGGAAAGATTATCATTGATGGTACTGCGCAGTTCCTGGTCTCCTTTGCTGATCAGCATTTTTCCCTGCTTGTAATATAATGTAACACTGTTTATTTCCAGCGGCGCCTCATCGGTAGTATCTGTATAGGCACAGGCATAACAGGTAAAGAAATATCCAAAGTGTTCATAAAAATTGAATACAAACTTCTTATCAGCAGTTATAATGGTATTCCCGGCAAAAAGTTTTGCCGCATGCTGGTATTTCCCGGCAGCAATATTCCTGAAAATATAGATTTCATCACAGCAATGAGCCCCACCGGTAAATTCATAGATCAATAACTCTTTCTTTCCATCATTGTCAAGGTCTGCCAGTACATGATTGGCTAAGCCGGACATTTCAGCTTCCAGGAAGATTTTTACCGAAACTACTTTTCCTGCTTTCGTTACCAGCATGGTTTTGGCAGGATTGGAAAGTTTTTCTCCCTGCTGAAAAAAAAGAATTGTCGGGTCAGTTTCCGGGTAATCAGCAGTATCAGCCACTATTTGCCCTGATGATATTACAGACATCAATACAGCAGCTGCCAATAATAAGTATTTCATAACTAATAACTAATCGGTACTACAACCCGGGTTTTGTCCCATTCAATATACATGTTACGGTCATCAAAGCGAATGGTTAATTGCTCCACCACATTATCCAGTTTGTTGACAGGCACTTTTACTTCCGCCACATTTTTATCTTTATTCCGTTCATAACCGAAGGCACCCCACTGACCAGGCTGGCTGTTAAGAATGATCGTCCATTCATTTTCTTCGGGTATGGCAAACATGGTATATGTTCCGGCAGGTATACCGGCACCTCCAAATTTTGTATCACTGTTGAAACTGATCGTGGTAGCCTCATCTGCGCCGAGCCTCCATACTTTTCCAAACTTTTCAAGGCCACCAAAAATCTCCCGGTTATTCTTATAGGGCCTGCCGTATGTAACCTTACCGTTGGCGTAGGTTACCGTATCATGCGGACTTTTCTTGCCTGACTGTGCAAAACCGCATAGGGATGAAAAAACAACAGCAAATAGTAATATCTTTTTCATAACAGTAAATTGTTAAAAGGTAAAAACTAAAGTTAAAAAGAATTATACAACGACAGCAGGCTTATTTTTCCAAGTGAGCTTTCAGGTTTTCCAATCCTTTTTCCAGAATGGGGCCATATCTTTTTTCCATCAGCAGGCCCGAAAACTTTTCCCAGGGATACCATTTCAAATGAATGTCCATATACCATTGTACAGTCACGGTATTTGGCAGTGAGGAATTGTAAACATTCCATCCTTGCTCCCCTCTGCCGGAACGGGGTCCAACATTGACAGCCAGCACAGAAGAATCTGTTTTGGAATCAAGCATCAGTGCCTGCATTTCACCGGTACCTATCCCTTTTATTTTCCCCTCAAAATACAAATAGTCTACAGTATCGGCTCCGGGATACCATTTTTTCCAGTTCAAAGGATCAGCAATTTGCGCCATGGCTGTATCTCTGGAAACATTGATATCAATTGCTTTTGAAATCCTTATCCTGGAAGGAAAAAGAAAGGAGATAAAAGTGATCATCAAAGCAAAAACAATTAAACTGATGATACCCAATTTGATAAACTTCATAACAAAGCACTTAATGAAAAGGTAAAATAAACAGTGTAGTTATTCAAAAGGCGCTAATCATTCCCACTTCAATACCCTGACGGCAATAGCATAAATGACGGCCATCCAGATAGCCAGGATCCCGATCTCTTTCCAGCAATCCAATATGCTTTGTCCTTCAAATGCAATTTTCCGGATAGAGTCGTTGAACTGGGTAAGAGGCAGTACCCGGCAGATCTCCTGCAGCCATTTTGGAAACACTTCAATAGGGAAGAAAGTCCCGGACAGCATCATTTGCGGAAAACCAAAAAGATTGATGAGTAACGGTATGGAATTGTCGGTTTTTGCCACACTGCTGAAAATAAGCCCTACCCCCATCAGTAAAAACAACATAATGATGGTCATCAAAATGATCTCAAGAAAAGTAAATATGCCATGCTGCAATGTAAAATTCATCGCAAAGTGCCCGAAAAGGATTAACACTACTACACTGAGCAATTGAAAGAACAAGCGGCTGGCACCAATTCCCAGCAGAATATTTAAACGATTAACCGGTGAAGCATAAAAACGTTTCAACACCAGTTGCTCCCTCAGGCCAAAAAAAGTAAACGCAACCCCGAATAAAGTGGAGAAAAGTATGGAGAATCCCAACTGCCCAGGTAATATAAAATCTATCTGCCTGTATTTTCTAACCTCAGCCACTTGCGGCTCTTCAATCTTAATCAGATCCTCTTGGAGGCCTGCCATAGCAGTTTCAATACGAAGTTTCAGGTAATCCAGCACCGGCAAAAAAGAACCCAGTGTGTTGGCGCTGGCAGTAGTTGATTTTACCTGCACATTGGTGAATTCTTTACCGGAAGAATCAGTAGTTGTGTGAAGTGAAAGGATGGCTGTCAATTTCCCTTTAATTAGATCCTTGTTTAATGATACCGAATCGGGGTATTCAACGATCTTAATAACAGGGGCCCTTTTCATTCCCTGGTAGAATTCAGAGGTTGTATCGCTGTCAGCAGTTAAAGCAACCCGGTAAGTTACACCTCCGCCGCTTCCAAATGCCCCAAAAATGAGTGTAAAAATGATGGGAAACAGAATGCTGAAAATAATGGCGCTGGGGTTGGCGAAGATGGCTTTAAAACTGGCCCTGGTAATGGCCCAAAGCGCTTTGGACTGACTATAGTTTCGTTTAACCTCTTTCATTAGGAGGGCAAATGTATTTAATTACTGCCTCAATTGTGAAAATAAAGATATTTGAGGCCTGATATGAATATTGCCTATTTACTCACCGGCGGAAACCTCGGAAAAAGAGAAGAAAACCTGGCGCTTGCCAGGACTCTTATCACCCGGCAATGCGGAGAAATTACAGCTGTTTCTTCCCTATACGAAACAGCCGCCTGGGGTAAAACAGATCAGCCTTCTTTTTTAAACCAGGCCCTGAAACTTGAAACGATACACCATGCCAGGCAGTTGATGAGAAAACTGCTTAAAATTGAAAAAATGATGGGCCGTGTAAGGAAAGAAAAGTATGGCCCCCGGCTTATTGATATTGACATTTTATTGTTTAATGAAGAGATACACCATTATCAATTATTGAAATTGCCACATCCGGAAATGCAAAACCGACGGTTTGCACTTTTACCATTGGCAGAAATTGCCCCGGAAGCATTCCACCCGGTTTTAAAAAAAACGGTTGCCTCCTTGCTGCAAGAATGTAAAGACCCGCTGAACGTAAAAAAGTATTCCTGATTTTTTCCACAATCGGGCAAGCCTGATTTTTATAGCCTTGCAATTAAAGTATTTTGCAGGCCCGCACATGAATTATCATTTCATTACAATAGAAGGCAATATCGGCGCCGGTAAAACAACCCTGGCACACCTGCTGAGCAAGCATTACAATGCAAGGCTGATACTGGAGGAGTTTGCCGACAACCCGTTTCTGCCAAAATTTTATGAGAACCCTGCTCAATATGCCTTCCCGGTAGAATTGTTTTTTATGGCAGAAAGATATAAGCAGTTAAAAGAACTTATACAGCAGAAAGACATGTTTCAGAGTGTCACCATTTCTGACTACCTGTTTACCAAGTGCCTTTTGTTTTCAAAAGTTACTTTACCTGATGATGAATTCAGGCTTTACCAGCGTCTTTTTGATATCATTCACCAGCAACTTATTCAGCCGGATATCCTCATTTACCTGCATGCACCTGTTTCTAAATTACAGGCCAATATCAAAAAACGCAACCGCTCCTATGAGCAGAATATTCCCGATGACTATCTTTTCAATCTGCAGGAAACCTATACCCACTACATCAAACAGCATAATGTAAAAACACTGTTTGTGGATGCCAGTAACGCTGATTTCCTTGGCAATGAAAAACATCTCCAGGTAATTTATGATGCGCTGGATAAGGAATATCCGGATGGCCAGCATTATATTACACTGCCATGAGCAGCCGCTTCGCTATAAATAATTTTTTCAGGATTGTTATAAACAGGGAATTCACCTGGTTTATTCTGGCCCGTATTTTATTCATTGCAGGCCTTCGAATGACCCCTGTATTATTAGGCTGGCGTTTATATGAAATTACCGGCAGCAAACTGGCACTTGGGATACTGGGTCTTTCTGAAGTAATACCAGCCATTTTGCTGGCACTGCCGGCCGGTGTAAAAGTAGACAAGAGCAATAAACACCGGCTCATCAGCATATGCATGTTGTTATACTTCCTGATCATGGCAGGGTTACTCGTCGTTACATCCAATTGGATGCAGGAAAACTACTCCAGGGCTGTTTTAGAATGGTCTATTTACCTGCTGGTGGCTTGTACCGGTGCAGTCAGGGCCTTTACAGGTTCTGCCTTTAATGCTTTTTTGGCACAACTGGTTCCATCAGAATCGCTGGTCAAAGCTGTTTCCGTCAACAGCATGATCTGGCTGGTAGCTGCAGTGGCAGGGCCTGCCATTGCCGGGGTATTGATGGGTTATACCAATATCACTATTGCTTTTATACCGGTGTGTGCACTGGTAGGGATTGCATTTATACTTTTTCAACAAATAAAAGCCAAACCGGTAAGCTGGCAGGGAACCAGCAAAACCTGGGATGGGGTAAAAGAAGGGTTGCACTTTGTTTTCCGGCAAAAAGCTTTACTGGGTGCCATGAGCCTTGACATGTTTGCGGTATTATTTGGAGGCGCTGTGGCACTATTACCAGCATTTGCCAATGATATCCTGCATGTAGGTCCTCAGGGATTAGGCTGGCTGGTAGCCGCTACTTACCTGGGTAATTTTATAGCCATTGCATGGCTTACCTCACATCCGCTAAAAGGCAAACAGGGAAAAACATTATTGTATGTTGTTGCAGGTTTCGGTGTATGTATCCTTGTATTCGCATTATCGAAAAATTTCTGGCTAAGTTTTGCCGCCTTATTCGCCAGCGGCCTGTTTGATGGTGTAAGCGTTATTATAAGGGGTACCATTGTACAATTGTTTGTACCCGACGAAATGCGGGGCAGGGTTTCTTCGGTAAACTCCATTTTCATCAACTCATCTAATGAACTGGGACAGTTCGAAAGCGGCGTAGCAGCTACAGCTATGGGAATGGTTCCTTCGGTAATTTTCGGGGGCTGCATGACATTATTGGTAGTGGCGGTCACCTGGTTTAAAGCTCCCGGTTTACGTAAATTTGAGTACTAATAGAAAACTCGGGTTTCTCTCACATTTCAAAACAATTTATGCAACGTCGTCAATTTATTCAGGACACTGCTTTTGCATTTGGGGCATTGGCTTTATCCAATCAACAATTATTAACTGCATTTTTTGAAGACCCGTGGAAGATAAAAATGCTGACAGATGAAGTTGGCATTTTTACAGAAAGAGGCGGGACCATTGCTTTTGCTTTTACAAAAGAAGGGATAATTGTGGTCGATTCTCAATTTCCTGAACAGAGCAGGCACCTGGTCGATGAATTAAAAAAACGCAATGATAAACCGATAAAATTATTGATCAACACTCATCACCACGCAGACCACAGCGGCGGGAATATTACATTCAAAGGATTAACGGAACATGTACTGGCGCATACCAACAGCCGGATAAACCAGGAAAATGTGGCCAGGCAAAATAAGTCAGAAGACAAACAACTGTATCCTGACAATGTATACAACTACATTTGGCGGCAGAAAATTGGTAAAGAAATGGTTGCCCTGCACTATTTCGGAGCCGCACATACCAATGGCGACAGTTTTGTTCATTTTGAACATGCCAATATCGTCCATTGCGGTGATCTGGTTTTTAACAGGCGCCACCCCTTTGTAGACAGGGGCGCCGGTGCAAACATGAAAAGCTGGATGAATGTGCTGGATAATGGTATAAACCAGTTCAGCAATAAAACTACTTTTATATTCGGCCACTCCGGGCAGGGTTTTGAAGTAACAGGCACTGCTGATGACCTTCGGGCATTCAGGGATTATCTTGGCAGTGTATTAAAGTTTGTTGAATCAGAAATTAAATCGGGTAAGAGCAAAGATGAAATTCTAAAAGCTACCAGTATCCCCGGTGCCGACCAGTGGAAAGGTGATGGAATACAAAGGCCATTGACAGCGGCTTATGAAGAACTTACTGTGCTATAATTACAGGTTAACGCTAACCCTATTATCAAAGCTGATTCTTCTGCGGTGAATAATCTTAATTTTTCTAAAATCGGGATGGAGGGGATTTACGACCACATTCATTTCCTCCGGAATAAGTACACTCGGCACCTGTAACAATAAAGCATTTTTCGCTTGTAAGAAATCATTACCTGTCTTTTGGGTAAACAGGCTTATTTCTGTAGCGTCCCAACCTTGTGGCAGTTTTTTACTATCCATTCTAAAAGAAGCAGTGGCGTCCGGCAACTGCAGTGTAACCAGGATATAGTTCTTTGATTGAAGCAACTTTGCAGGCGTATGTGCCAGTGTTTCTAACAAGGCAAGAGACCGTGTAGTTGAGGTGTAAAGCGCATAATAACCCTCACTGTTCCATCTGCCGCCGAAAAGCCTGGCTCCGTTGCCAGACAAATCGTCCGCATACTTTTCCTGGGCTATGCGATATAATTCCATTATTACGAATATACCCCCTGCTCCAGCCTTCCCATTAATTTTAGCAGCAACTGAATACCGAAAGAAGTATCAAGATAATCAAGAGGGGTTTTATTATTTAAAGAAACTAAGGGGCTATGAACCCATTCAATAAAAGCCTCCTTGGAGCCGGCAACCTCTATTCCCCGCTGGGCAAAGGCAGCCAATTCCAGTACTTTCTCCGTTTTTAAAGTATCAAGTAATTCATTTTCATCTTTACGTTGAATATTTCTATGGGAACTATGCAATAAACGGCTCATCACTTCCATAGTGATCCCTAAATGAGCGGCCAGTGACTTTAAAGAGGACTTCCTGATTCCTTCCCGGGTAAGGGCAATAAGGTCAAAATCTCCTGAAACAGGCTGGGATACAGATTGCTTCCCACCAAGAATTACATTCAAGGATTTATATTTTACAGCCGGCTCTTGAACCGCAGATGCTATTCCTTCTTGTTGTAAAATGTATTCACCGGGCTTTTTTATAGCACCTGTTTTTTTCATTACTGCTTCTTTTTCCAAATATACGACATTATGTACAAAATATATCCATTTTGTCGTATTATTTTTTCTTTTCCAGTAACCCTTCTAAAACCAAATAAGTGATGGGGCAAAAGCTTGAATTTTTCAATGTCAAAGCCTGTCGCTTTATTACAATGTCTTCATCTGTATAGGGAAACCTCCGGCAATCGGAAGGACGCTCTTCATAAATCGAACAATAGTTATCAGGACCTAAAAAAGGACAGGGGGATGATTTTACCACAAAATCTCCTTCATCATCTACCCTTAAAAAGGCTTCAATAAACTCACTCTCCCGCATATTCAGGTGCCTGCTGATCCGTTTAATATCCGGCGTTTTGAACCTGGGTGAGTAGTTTTTGCAACAATTGGCACATTGCAGGCAATCAACCGCAGCAACAGCCTCTTCATGCAGTTCCGGTAATTGTGCCAGGATATCATTCTTTTTAGCCCGAAGTAGAAATTGCTTGTACAACTTTTGTCTTTCAGCAGACTTTTTTTGCCAGTTAACCAGGCGATTCTTATCCATAGTAAAAGCCGCTCTCCTGTTTTGCACCCTCCGGAAAGCCAAACAAATATCTGACTTATTATCCACCGGGTTCCACAACTCACCATTTATATGCGCAGCAGCCCGTAAATTTGCTGCGCTAAAACAAAATTTAAATTGATAGTGAAATCTTCATTTGTGTGATTTAAAACTATCAACTCTTGTTAAAATACTTATTGTATGACCCTTTTTGAACAGCAGACGAATGATTTTGCCACCCGACACATAGGCCCGAATGAACACTATACCAGGCAAATGCTTAAAACCATCGGCGTAAAAGATATGGATGAGCTGATTGAAAAAACGGTGCCTGCCTCTATCAGAATGAAAAAGGACCTGAATGTTCCGGCAGCCATGACGGAAAATGATTACCTGAAACATATAAAAGAAATATCCCAGCACAATAAGGTTTTCACCAATTATATAGGACAGGGTTATTATGACACCATCACACCCTCTGTCATTCTCAGGACTATTTTTGAAAACCCGGGCTGGTACACCCAATACACCCCTTACCAGGCTGAAATTTCGCAAGGTCGTCTCGAAAGCCTCCTGAACTTCCAGACCATGGTAAGCGAATTGACTGGCCTTCCGATTGCGAATGCGTCGTTATTAGACGAAGCCACTGCAGCAGCAGAAGCAATGACTATGTTTTTTAATACCCTTAATAAACAGGATCATATTGAGCGGCCAAAATTCTTTGTTGACCATGATTTATTTCCCCAAACAAAAGATGTATTAAACACAAGGGCGATACCGGTGGGTATTGAAATTGTTGAAGGAGATTACAAATCGGCTAAGCCTGATCAAAGCTATTTTGGTGCTATTGTCCAATACCCTAATGATAAAGGTTCAATAGAAGATTACCGGGAATTTATCAATGCCATACATGGAGCTGGTGGTTTTGTAGTGATGGCAACTGACCTGCTGGCACTGACAATGTTAACGCCACCCGGTGAATTAGGTGCCGATGTTGCAGTGGGGTCTGCACAACGCTTTGGAGTGCCTTTAGGATACGGAGGGCCTCATGCCGCTTTCTTTGCTGCTAAAGACGATTTCAAAAGAAGTATGCCGGGCCGAATTATTGGCATCAGCATCGATGCACAGGGTAACAGGGCCTTACGCATGGCACTACAGACAAGGGAGCAGCATATTAAAAGAGAAAAAGCAACTTCAAACATTTGTACAGCCCAGGCATTATTGGCAAATATGGCAGCCATGTATGCCGTATATCACGGGCCGGTGGGATTAAAAAATATTGCCAAAAGAATTGCACTGTTAACACAAACTGTTGCAGATGCTGTGGAAGAAAGGGGATTTGAACTGGTATCCCAGTATTTCTTTGATACTATTTGTATAAAAACAGATGATGTAAAGGCTATCCGGGAAAAAGCGGAAAAACAAAAGATAAACCTGCGCTACATCAATAATAACCTGATCGGTATTTCAATTGATGAAACCACGGACATATCCGATCTGTTTGACCTTATTAATTGCTTTGAAAATGATACGGACCCAGTGGCTTTTGATATTCCGCAAGATGCAGAATTAATGCACCTGCCACAATCCTTAAGCAGAACTTCAGCTTTCCTGACGCACCCGGTATTCAACACCTATCATAGCGAAAGCCAGATGATGCGGTATATTAAGCACCTGGAAAATAAGGACCTTTCACTCAATACCTCCATGATATCACTGGGTAGCTGTACCATGAAGCTGAATGCGGCCACTGAAATGATGCCATTGAGCTGGAACCATTGGTCAAGGATCCACCCCTTTGCCCCGGAAAACCAAACCGAAGGCTATAATTTTCTGATTCAGGAACTCAGTAAATACCTCTGTGAGATAACAGCATTCGATGCCTGTAGCCTGCAGCCCAACAGTGGCGCACAGGGTGAATATTCTGGTTTGCTCACTATCCGCAATTACCACGAAGCCAATGGCGACCATCACAGAAATGTAATGCTGATACCTATTTCAGCACATGGCACTAACCCCGCATCAGCGGTAATGGCGGGAATGAAAGTTGTGGTGATAAAAGCACTGGAAAATGGATATATAGATATAGAAGACCTGAAGGCAAAAGCCACCCAATACAGTAATGAACTGGCAGGTATCATGATCACTTATCCAAGTACTTACGGTGTTTATGAGGAAACGGTTAAAGAAATTACAGATATCATTCACCAGCATGGCGGCCAGGTGTATATGGATGGAGCTAATATGAATGCACAGGTAGGGTTAACGGCGCCGGGATTGATTGGTGCGGATGTATGCCACTTAAATCTTCATAAAACATTTGCCATTCCACATGGCGGCGGCGGACCGGGCATGGGCCCCATTTGTGTAAAAGCACACCTGGCAAAACATTTACCCGGACATGTAACCCGCGGCAGCAACAATGCTGTTTCAGCAGCGCCTTTTGGTTCGGCATCTATTTTACTTATTAGTTATGGCTATATCCGTATGCTGGGGCCCGACGGATTAAAAGCCGCTACCGAATATGCCATCCTTAATGCCAATTATATGCGGGCAAGGCTGCAGGGTTCTTACGATATACTTTATCTCGGAACCAACGGCACTTGTGCACATGAGTTTATTGTTGACTTGCGTCCGTTTAAGAAAACAGCCGAAGTGGAAGCAGAAGATGTGGCCAAACGACTGATCGACTATGGTTTCCACGCACCAACCATGAGTTTCCCGGTGCCGGGCACTATAATGATTGAACCTACAGAAAGTGAAGACAAAGCCGAACTGGACAGGTTCTGCGATGCACTGCTTTCCATCAGGGAGGAAATAAAAGAAATTGAAGAAGGCAGAAGCGACAAAAAAGATAATGCACTAAAAAATGCGCCGCATACACAATTTGTAGTTACGGCCGATGAATGGAAACATTCTTATTCAAGACAGACTGCAGCTTACCCTCTTTACTATGTAACCCAAAACAAATTCTGGCCTTCCGTAGCAAGGGTTAACAATACCCATGGCGACAGAAACCTGATTTGTACCTGTGAGCCGGTAGAGGCTTATATGGAAGCCGAGGCCTGATGACATACTACATTCATAAAGAAAGCCGCTTCTTAAAGCGGCTTTCTTTATTTACTACTTACTGTCTTAAAATCTGCGTCTGACCCTGTTGCCATTATTACCATTGTTGCCGTTATTATCCCTTCTATCAAACGACCGGTCAGGCACTTGCTGTTGTCTTACATCCTGCCTTCTCTCAACGGGGCGCTGATAATTGTTATTGTTATTACCATTCTGCCTGGGCGGTGTGTTGCTATTCCTGTCTTCGAAACCTCGGCGTTCAAATCTTCTTTCGTTTCCATTTCCATTATTCGCCGGTGGTGTATAAACATTCCTTTCTTGCCTTTCATTTCGCTGATAAGGATAGGTTCGTCGGTTGTCATTATTATTCCTGTCGAAATTTCTCCGGTTGTTGTAATCCTGAGGCTGCCTGTTGGTAGTTTCATCTCTCCTTTCAAACTCCCTTCTTACAGGCGAATTATTGGTATTCCCGCTATTGTCATTTCTTCGGAAGCCATTATCATTTCTGCCGTTTCTGAAATCACCTTCTCTTCGCTCATACCGGTCGAACTGCCGGGGAGTAAAAGACCGGTTATCATCACGTCTTACATTCGGTCTGTAAAAGCTTATTTCATTATTCCGGTAGAATGTTCTGCCGGGGCTGTAACTGTCCCTGAAACGGACCGGGTTAATTCTGCCGCAATACCTTTCGGCATCATAACGTCTTGGACCACTTCTGAAACCATACCTGTCTCCATAATAATAATTATTAATGACCGTAGTATAATTAATGACCGTTACATTCTGCCTGCGATCCAGGTAATAATCATAAATGCGGGGGGACGCTATATATCGGCGGGGCACAAAACACCAATAATTATAAGGTGGGTTGTAGCTGCCTATGTTAAAATTGACAGATATGTTAATCCCTGGCCTAAGTGGTGCCCAACCGTAATAATCGCCACCATCTCGCCAGGCTACCCAGGCAGGTGACCACTCGTAACCGGGAACCCAAACCCAGCCATAATAATCATCTTCAAACCAACGGCCATAATGGAAGGGGGCCCAGCCCCAATCGTAATCAGACACCCACATCCATTCATAATCATCGGTCCAAACCCAATGGCCATTGGTGCTGTAAGGCTGAAAATCAGGACCGGCATCCGGCACCCATACATAACCATATTCCGGGTATTCTACCCAGCGGCCATAAGGGCTTAGTTCATCATAAAAGGTTTGATACGTTACATCGCCCCTGTCATTATAGTATTGAGCAGAGGCAGTTTGTCGGGCGGAGCTGCCAAGCACTAAAACCAGTGCCACAACAGCAAATTGGATAATTCGTTTCATGGAAATACTTTTTTTGTAATAAATGATGCATACGGAATTGATTGGAGGTTTTCTTCATTATTACACTACATATGACGCTATAATTATGCCATGAAGATTGCCGGTGAATACAAACACAGTCATTTTAGCAAAACATTGTAACTATCTTAACAATAGAAAATGGGTGTACAGATTGTACACCCATCCCGACTGTCGTTTATTTATTATTTATTACATACGCCTTACCCTGAAATTGCAAACGACATTTCGTATGGTACCGGCAAAATCCATCTGCACATTAAAGTTTCCTTCTACAAAACCAGTACCCGTTGGCCCAAAAGTGGTTACATTAACAACAGGATTTGCAGTGGTTATTATTTGAGAGCTTAATCCGGCTCCTAAAGAAACATTAAGGATATTAAGCGGTAACCCGTTGGCAACTGCGGTATTATTGCTAAATGAAAATGAGCTATAAGAAGTTGTACCTGTATTTTGGCGGAAGGCAAATATCCAGGTTTTATTAGTATAAAGACCTGTTATAGTTGAATCAGAATAATTAAAATTATCCGGCGGTGAAACATAGTTGTATGGCGTTCCGTCAATCATCAGTTCAATAAACTGAGCCGATGAAGTACCACAGGCCTGCAAAGTGCCAACATTTACTGTGCCGG
>DASUDW010000396.1:0-2706 GCA_036275415.1 Chitinophagaceae bacterium
GCCCATCTCTGCCAGCAGTTCAATCATCAGTACATCTTCCTGTTTGGCGGCTTCAATTAAATCCTCCAGTTTAAGTTCACCTTTTTTCTTGGTGAGGATAGTAGCAGCTCCTGCCTCCATTTTCTCTTTTACTTTCCGCAATAATGCCTGTCCGCTTACTTCAGTTTCCAGACAACCTTTTTTACCGCAGCCGCATATGATTTCATTGTCATAAAACGGAATATGTCCAAACTCTCCGCTGAAACCGCTCTTTCCGTAATAGACTTTCCCATCTACAATAATGCCGCTGCCCGTACCATAATCCAAGTTGATAAAGAGTACATTTTTTTCATTGGTAACCACACCATGGGCAAACTCACCGTAAGCCATAGCGTTGGAATCATTTTCGAGAAAGGTTTTAATGCCCAGTTCCTGTTCAATGGTGGCTACCAGCGGTTCTTCATGAAAATGAAAATAACTGTAGCTGTAACCGGTAATATTATTTACCCGTCCGCTCAGGTTAATGCCGATGCCGAGAATTTTATCTTTCGCAATACCCTGTTCTTTAATAAAGTTGCGGATGGTATCAATGAGTGCCGTCAGCGATTGCTGTGTGTTTTCCAGCGGGTAGGGAATCTTTTCGTGCACGTTCACCAGGTGCTTTTTAAAATCCAGCAGACCGATATTAATATAATAGCGTTTAACATCTACCCCTATAAAATAACAGGCGTCATTCACCAGTCCGTAAATGCTGGCTCTGCGGCCACCGGTACTGTCCATCTTACCTAAATCCTGCAGTAATCCTTCTTCAATCAGCTCATTTACCAGGCTGGTAATTTTCGGGGTGCTGATGTTGAGTTCACGGGACAGATCTGCAATCGTGAGATCGCCATCCTCATCCAGCTGGTTGATAATGTCTTTTTTAAGGCTTTTGTTCTTCAGGGCCACCCCACTGCCGGTGACCTCTTCCCCAAAAACCTCCATTAAGGAATGTGTGCTGCTCATGCGCTAAAGTTATTAAATCTATTTGCCCCGCAAGGGAGTTTTAGGCAAAAGGATCAGATATTGATCTTACTAAATAAAAAAAATTAAAAAGAATTTTTTATTTAATAAAAAAGATAAATAACTTCACCCTTCTTATTAATATTCCTTTTTATGGAAGTGTCTTCCGTAACAACCAAAACTGCTGCCAATACAAACGAAGCGCTTGCCTCCCTGGCAGGCATGTACCGTGATGAATTGGTCAATCATATCCTCCCTTTTTGGCTCAACCATAGCAAAGACGAACAGAACGGTGGTTATTTCACTTGCCTGGACCGCTATGGCAACGTATACGATACGGATAAGTTCATGTGGCTGCAGGGGCGTGAAGTATGGTGCTTCAGTTATATGTATAACAACGTGGAGCAAAAACAGGAATGGCTGGACATGGCCTTGCACGGTGCCAACTTTATGGAAAAAAACGGCAGAGATAAAGAAGGCAATTGGTATTTCTCTCTGACAGCTGAAGGCAAACCCCTCGTACAGCCTTATAACATCTTCAGCGATTGTTTTGCCACGATGGCCTTTGCATCACTTGACAAAGCAAGCCCTAACGATCGATACAAGCAATTAGCGGTTGACACATTTGAAAATATTCTGCGCCGTCGCCATAACTGGAAAGGCATTTACAACAAAGCGGTGCCCGGCACACGTTCGCTCAAAAACTTTTCATTACCCATGATTTTGTGCAACCTCTCTTTAGAGCTGGAGCATGTAATAGGTAAGGAACGGGTAGACAGCTTTATTCCAGAAGTGATTCATGAAGTGATGGATGTGTTTTATCAACCGCAATTGGGTTTGATTTTAGAAAATGTAAACGAAGACGGAAGTTTTAATGATTGCTTTGAAGGAAGAGTATTGAACCCCGGACATGCCATAGAAGCTATGTGGTTCATTATGGACCTGGGCAAACGTATGAATGATCAAGCACTCATCCGAAAAGCCTGCAATATTATGCTGGATACGTTAGAATACGGATGGGATAAAGAATATGAAGGCATCTTTTATTTCATGGATGTGCAGGGGCACCCCACACAGCAACTGGAGTGGGATCAGAAACTCTGGTGGGTGCATGTGGAAGCATTGGTAGCATTGGCTAAAGGGTATGCATTAATAGGTGATGAGCGTTGTGCCCAATGGTTTTTGAAAGTACATGATTATACCTGGAAACATTTTAAAGATACAGCGTACGATGAATGGTTTGGTTATCTCAACCGCCGTGGCGAAGTGTTGCTGGATTTGAAAGGCGGTAAATGGAAAGGATGCTTTCATATACCAAGGTCCTTATACCAGGTTTGGAAAACATTGGACGGATTAAAATCATAATACAATTTTCTCATGTTGAGTTTAGGCTAAAGTTGTTAACTGTAAAGGCATCTGAAAAATACAATCACCACAAACATGAAGTTGAAACAAACCTTGCTGCTGCTGTTCATTACTGCAACTGTTCATGCACAAACGGTGCTGCGTACAGATGTATTGGTGATTGGCGGCGGCACCGGTGGTTGTGCAGCAGGTATTCAAAGTGCACGCATGGGTGTGAACACCATCATTGCTGAACCAACGGTGTGGCTGGGTGGTATGTTCAGTTCGGCAGGTGTTGCAGCATTTGATGGTAATCATAATATGCCTTCCGGTATCTGGGGAGAGTTCAGAGAACAATTGTATAAAGTATATGGAGGTCCC
>DASUDW010000397.1:0-3210 GCA_036275415.1 Chitinophagaceae bacterium
GAATTTGGCAAAATGATTATCAAAAGAGGGCAACTATCAAAAAGAATAATTGAATTGATAAATGACAGCAAGAGAAAGGAGGATATACTGGAACAGGGAACGCAACAAAGCGGTGAGGTACATAGCGAAGTATCGTACTAAGTTCTTTAACGCTTTACAATCAGATGCCCGTAAGTTCTTAGCTGCTTATCAAGATTCACCACAGGCGGCAAGAAGGTTTACCAATGACCTTATTACTTCGCCTCAAATCACAAGCACATTAACTTCATTAGTGAGGGAAATAGGCGTTAAGTACGCACGGGAAAACTATGATTCACTAAGAAAAGAAAAAGGGTTAGGAAGTTCTTTAGAGTGGATGCAGGCAATAATGGAGTACTTAGGATTGAACTTTTACGATAAGGGTGTTTTTAAAATAGTCCAAACATCAAGGGAGCAGTTTATAAATGCACTAAACAAAGCAGTAGAGGGGGGCTGGGGTTATTATGACATGGCACGTTACATTGAAACTGAATTAACGGTGATAAACCGAAACAGGGCTGAAGTAATAGCAAGAACAGAAGTAGGTCGGGCAATACATTCAGGCTCATTTGTAGGTGCAGATAAAAGTCCTTTTTTGAAGCAAAAGCAATGGATAGCTGCTAAAGATAACAGAACAAGGGGGAATCCTATTAACGACCAAACACCACAGGCTAATGCAAAAAGACGGCCTGACCATTGGCACATGGATGGTATGATTGTAGGATTTGATGAATTATTTACAGACCCCCGTTCAGGAGTTCAATTAAATCATCCACATGATAGCGGTGAGGGCGGGCGTTTAGTACCAGCATCTGAAGTAATACAATGCCGTTGCACTTACGCAATTACCAACAAAAGGGATGAGCAAGGGAGATTAGTTATAAAGCAACAGTTGACAGTATTTACATAAAGTTCTAAACTTTCAATCAATTTTGAAAATATGTTACAGCATAAAGTTTACAATCTAAAGGCTTTAGATGTTGATACTTCTAAGCGCAGGGTTAAAGTAGCCATTGCGGAAATGGAATCCATTGACCGTGATGGTGATGTATTTGATAAATCAGCATTTAATAAAACTATTGCTGAACGTGGGCCAAATGGTACAAATGAAATTTGGCATTTAGTTAATCATACAACTAAACTGGAAAGTTCATTAGGCAAGTTTGATAAAGTTTATGTAGAGGGTAAATACTTAGTAGGAGAAAACCATTACCGTGATATGTTTCTTTGGAAAGAGGTAGCATGGCCTTTATACGAAAGCGGTGATATTAACCAACACTCCGTTGGGTTTCAAATAGTAAATCAGTCAAAAGCAAAAGACCATAATGTAATTACGCAGGCTGTTCTATATGAGGGTTCTGCTGTATTGTGGGGCGCAAATCCTAACACCCCTTCTTTAGAGGTTGTTAAAACATTTTTACAGGAGAAAAAAGAAAGCGCATCCGATTACATGGTATGGGTAATCAAAAGATTAAAAGAAGGCAAGTATTCAGGAGAAAACGAAAGCCTTTTAATAAACGAATTGCAAGAAGTTTCAAGTTTATTTCTGCCGAATGAGAGTTCACAGAAACAAAACCTGCCGAATGAAAGTTCACAGGATTTGCAAAAGCTGAAAGAAGCAATCACATTAATAACAATCAAAAATTTATAACCCATTTTATGGAAATCAAAGACATCAAAGATGCTCTTGAGCCAATGGTTCAAGGTATCAAATCAGAAGTAAACAGCGACATTAAAGCTATCAACGAAAAATTAGCTGCTGATGTTGCACAAATGAACGAAGACGCTAAGAAGAAAAGCGAAACTTTGGAAGAACTCAAAGGCAAAGTAGATGCAATGGCTGCTAAAGCTAATTCATTGAAAGCAGGCATCGAAGACCAAGCAAAAAGCGGATGGAGCAATTCAGACCATTTGAAAGCTGCCGTTTATGAAATCGTTGCTGAAAACTTTGATAAAATTAAAAGTGAAAGCGGTTTCACATCTACTAAGGCAGTAGGTACAATGACATTAGGTTCTAACCTGACTGGTACAAGTCAAATCAGCTACGTTCCTAATTCACAGATGCGTTCAATCATTTCAAACCCACGTTTGTATGAATTGTTCCGTATCATCCCTACCTCTACTGGTAACGTAACATTCCCACGTGGTAATAGCCCCGTTGGTGAAGGTAGTTTTGGCGCACAGACAGAAGGTAACGCAAAAGCGCAAATTGATTACGATGTAACAATGGTAAATGTAAGTGTACCTTACATAGCAGGTTACGCTAAAGTTAGCCGCCAAATGTTGCAAGACCTTCCTTTCCTTCAGGCTTATTTAAGTTCTTCACTTGTTGAAGATTTTAACCAAGCGGTAAACGTACGTTTCTTAAATACTATTGCAAGTGGTTCTACTGCTCTTAGTACAGCCGAAACATACACTTCAACTAAAATGGTTGATGGTATCGCTCAACACGCTGCATTGGGATTAGGAAATGCAAATATGATTTTGACTACCCACACAGGTTGGGCGCAAGTATTAAAAACTAAGCCTTCTGATTTTAGTGTTCCGGGCGGTACAGTAATTTCTCCTGATGGTGCGGTACGTGTAGCTGGTATTCCAGTAGTACCTCATATTCAGGTAACAGCAGGCCGTTTCTATGTAATAAACACCGATGCTTTTGCTATTGCACAAGCAAGTGGTTTTACCGTAAGAAGCACCGAAACAGACCAAGACGATTTCATTAAGAACTTGGTAACATATCGTGGTGAGGCTCGCATTGAATTGTTGAGTTTCCAACCAACTGCGGCTGTTTACGGTAACTTAGGTTCATAATCAGTTTTCATGTTGTAGGATTGAACGGGGCGGGATTTTTATCCTGCCCTTTTTAGTTGATAAAATATTACATAACTTAGCTTAAAATTTACAGCATGAAACACATATTAATTTACCTTTTGGTTTACTTCATTTGGTTTTTTGTTTTGCTATTTCTTAAATCTTTAATTGGGTTTGAACTTACCGTAATCTTAGGCATTACAAGTATCATAGCGATGGTAACAACTAATCAAATAGAGAATGAAAGCAATCTGCCTTAATCTCAACAAACGTCCTGACCGATGGGATATATCCCAAAAGCAATTTAAAGAACAGGGGTTACACGTAGAAAGATTTGCAGCTATTGAACACGATGTACCACAGGTTTCATTTAACTATTCA
>DASUDW010000398.1:0-14090 GCA_036275415.1 Chitinophagaceae bacterium
TGGCCTGAAGGTTCGGGTGCCTGTTCTGCCTGCAGTATCTGCAGCCGCATTATAAACCGGAACAACAGTTGTTTTGCTATTTCCCAGGCTGTCTTTATAGTCTATGGTATACTTTTCTGAAAGACCAAACAACAGCGTATAAAGAGAACCAAAATTTCCCCTGTTACTTAATGACTGGTATTTATGCGTTCTGTTATAGCCGTCGGTAGATATATAGTTAAACAATGTATCTGCCAGTTCTTCAGCCGTGCGGTTGTTGATTTTTGTAATAACAGTTCCCCTTTTGAGCAGGCTGTCCCTCCGGTTAAGGTTCGCATTTACCACCATGGCTTTGTCCCAAATCTTCATGCTCAGCGGAAACATTTTACCCAGTTTTACGGTATCACTGTAGCGGCTCCAGGCTTTGGAAGAGCGAACCGTTGTATGCCCGCAATTGATCTTTGCCGTAACATAGGTCAGCACTTTTCGAAAGGCAGGTTCGGTGAGGGAATCATTCAGCTGTTTTCTGCCATATTCAAAGTAATAATCTAAACTGTCTTTAGAAGTGTACCAATATAAGCTGGGGTGGTGTTTCTCTAACACCTGCCGGTAAATGGCATAGTCCTCCTGCAGTTGCGCAGGGGAATATTTTTTGTTGGGAGAAAAAGCGTTTTTCCCGGCCCCGCAACCATTCAAAAGGACAAATGCAATAAATAAAAGGAATATTCTTCCTATGATTTTTAATAATCCCATTAATCGTGGTTCTGTTTCAAATGATTCCATCCCTGGGCTGTAATGGTATGCTTGCCGCCACCTTTCGTTATGATGTGGGCGCCTTGTTCCGGTTCGGTCATATAGCCCACCACACTGATTTGTTCATTCAGCACCAGTTTCTCATAATCAGTTTGTGAAACAGTGAACAGCAATTCATAATCTTCTCCGCCACTTAACGCACAGGCAGTAGGATCTATTTCAAATTTAAAGGCCGCTTTTTTCATTTCTTCAGCCACCGGTATTTTTTCTTCGTACAATTCACAGCCCAGGTTGCTTTCTTTACAGATGTGCAGGATTTCGGAACTTAATCCGTCGCTGATATCCATCATGGAAGTGGGAGTTATGTTTTGTGCGGCAAAAAATTCAATAATGTCTTTCCGGGCTTCCGGCTTTAATAATTTTCCTATAACATAGGATTCTCCTTCAAGATCGGGCTGTACACCCGGACTTTCCATAAATATCTTTTTTTCTCTCTCAAGAAACAAAAGACCTACATAAGCCGCACCAAGGTCTCCGCTTACACAAAGCAGGTCGCCTTTTTGAGCCGTACTTCTTTTGACAAATTTATCCGGGGCCACTTCGCCGATTGCTGTTACCGAAACAACAAATCCCTTTTGGGAAGAGGTGGTATCACCACCTATAAGGTCAACACCATATTTTTCACAGGCGGCATATACGCCTTCATAGAATTCATCCATCGCCTCTACGCTAAATCTGTTACTGATGCCGATACTAAGGATGATCTGCGTCGGAATGGCATTCATCGCATAAATATCGCTCAGGTTGACGATCACACTTTTATAACCGAGGTGTTTCAGCGGGGTGTACATCAAATCAAAATGAACCCCTTCTAACAACAAATCGGTTGTAAGTACGGTCTGCTTGCCAAAATGATCAATTACAGCTGCATCATCACCCACGCCTAATACCGACGAAGCGTTTTGTAATTCAATGTTTCGGGTGAGGTGATCGATAAGGCCAAACTCACCTAATGTACTTATCTCTGTTCTCGTTTCACCGCTCATTTGTTTTAGATTTTTGATTTTGGTTTTTTGATTGTCTTATTAATGGCCTGTAATCATCTTTTTTGATAGAAGTTTTTATAGAAGCTACAACTATTTTAAGTATAACTTCAGTTTCTTTATAAAGCAACCTCATCTCTGCTTTAAAGCCAGGATTAAACTCTGCAAGTAACTCGAGGAAATAAAGTGTTTCATCTGTTTCCTCTTCAACAATCTGTAGTTTATAAACAAAGTCATTGGCAGACTTTGCCCGGCATGCTGCCCTGTAATTAGCCCCAACAGAGGCAGAACAACGCAATATTTGACCTATATATGTATTATTTACCCTGGTTGACGGCAGCTTTTCACATAAACGACCAACGGCTATAGCTATTGCTTTGGTTTTTGCTTTAAGTTCTTTCTCGGTCACATAAGTATTTTTAATCTTGACAATAATCTAAAATCTAAAATCAAAATCCTAAAATCTTATTATAATGTAACGGTGCCATTGATAACCCCTACCATCTCTTCGTGTATATTTCCGTTTGTGGCCAGCACTTTGTGTTGATACACGGAGAATTTATTTCCTGCATGGTCAGTTACTTTTCCGCCGGCTTCTTCTACAATCAAATATCCGGCAGCACTGTCCCATGGCTCTAATTTATGTTCATAAAAACCATCAAACCTTCCGCAGGCTACCCAGCAAAGATCGATAGCGGCGGAACCAAGACGGCGAACCGGCACCCCTTTTCGTACAAACCGGTCAAAGATTTCCAAAGGGCCATTGGGCATATTAATATAGGTATAAGGAAAGCCGGTAACAAGACAAGATCGGATAACACTTGTTTCACCACTTACCCGGATTGGCTTGTCATTCAGTGTGGCGCCTTTCCCTTTTTCAGCAAAAAAGAATTCATCCAGGTGAGGATTGTAAACCGCTGCCATTACCATTTCACCATTATGTTCAATTCCAATGGATACACAATTAAGCGGAATGCCATGGGCAAAATTCACAGTACCGTCAATCGGATCGATGATCCATTTATATAGCGAATCGGCAATTATTTCTCCTGTTTCCTCTGTAAGAAAGTAGTGATCGGGAAAATCTTTCCGTATTACATCCAGAATGGCCTTTTCCGAAGCATGATCAGCCTCCGTTACCAGGTTGTTTACACCTTCTTTATTACTGATAACGAAATCACGGTTGAAAAAGCGAAGTATTTCTGCAGCGCCGGCCCTCACAGCCTCTGTCAGCGTTGTTTTAAGCATGGGCAAAGATAATAAACCCCCTATCCCCCCTGAAGGGGAAACAATAAATTCTCTATGCTGTTGCAGAACTATTATTTTTGAGAAAATCATATTCAGCTATTGGGGTCCAGTTTATGCAGCTTTCGGTTATCATAGTAAACTACAATGTCAGGCATTTCCTGGAGCAGTGCCTTTACTCGGTTCAAAAAGCCTGTAAAGGACTGACAGCAGAAGTGATAGTGGTGGATAATCACTCGTCAGATAATAGTATTGAATATTTATCACCAAAATTTCCCTCGGTCCGGTTTATTAGTAATACTGAAAACTATGGATTTGCCAGGGCTTGTAACCAGGGGCTTCAGCAATCAAACGGTCATTACATTCTTTTCCTGAATCCGGATACAATTGTAGCGGAAGACAGTTTTCAAAAATGCATCTCTTTTTTTGAGTCGCACCCGGAAGCCGGGGCGCTGGGCGTGAAAATGACAGATGGCAGCGGCCGATTTTTAAAAGAGTCAAAACGGGCCTTTCCCTCCCCCCTTACATCACTCTATAAATTATTTGGCCTGGCAAGGTTGTTTCCCCGTTCTGCTACATTCGCCCGGTATCACCTCGGCAACCTGGACGAAAACAAGAACAATGAAGTAGATGTACTGGCAGGCGCCTTCATGATGATAAGAAAAGAAGTGCTGAACAAAGTGGGCAGCTTCGATGAAACCTTTTTCATGTATGGCGAAGATGTGGACTTAAGTTACCGCATTCAGCAGGCAGGTTACAAGAACTATTATTTTGCCGGAACCAGCATTATTCATTTCAAAGGTGAAAGCACCCGCAAGGGCAGCATGAATTATGTTCGTATGTTTTACAAAGCCATGAGTGTATTTGTAAAAAAACACTATGGCGGAAGCAGGGCCGGCATATTCAATATCATGATTCAGCTGGCCATCCTGTTCCGGGCATTGCTGACGGCCATCGCAACGTTTATACGCAGGGCAGGGCTTCCGCTGATAGATGCCGGCCTGATATTACTCTCATTCTGGCTGATAAAAAATGCCTGGAACCAATATGTGCGGACAGATATACAGTATGAAAACAAACTATTGTGGATCGCTTTTCCGGCCTTTACGGTTTTTTACCTCGTAGCAGCATACTATGCCGGTTTGTACGACCGCTGGTATAAACGTTCAGAACTCGTTAGGTCAACATTGATAGCCACCATCCTGTTGCTGGCAGCGTATTCATTATTACCCGAACACTACCGTTTTTCAAGGGCCATCATACTATTTGGCGCCTTGCTGGCATTTGCACTGATTAGTATACTACGCTGGATATTGATTAAAACGGAAGTATTAGGCAGCAACAAGGAAAATGAAGAGAGGTATACAACTGTTATAGCAGGATCGGCGGATGAGTACCGGCAAACAATGGACTTATTAAAAGAGGCCGGCCTGCAGCAAAGAATATTGGGCAGGGTTGATACCGGGGAGGGTGATGCAGGAACCATAGGGACGGTTAATAACCTGGAAAAACTATCGTCTTCTATTCCTTTCAGAGAAATTGTTTTTTGTGAAGGCAGTCTTTCGTTCCTTGCCATCATTACACATATACAGCACCTTCCCCGCGGGGTGGCAGCCAAAGTGCATGCATACGGCAGCCAGAGTATTGTTGGCAGTTCATCCGGCGACAGCACCGGCGAAACTGTAACAAAAGAAAATGGATTTAAACTGGCAGATCCGTATAACCGACGGCTGAAAAGACTAATTGATGCTGTACTTGCCTTGCTGGCACTTGCCACTTTTCCTGTTCATTTGTTTACGGTGAGGAAACCATTTCGGTTTTTCGGCCATTGCTTTGCGGTATTATTGGCGAAAAAAACCTGGATCGGCTATGCGGTTCCGGATAAGAATTTGCCGGGCCTTAAATCCGGAGTTCTTGCTTCCAATGGTATACCCGCCACAACGGTTCAGCAATTACCCAAAGAAAGCCTGCAGATGATGGACTACTGGTATGCCAGGGATTATGAACCAGCCACTGATCTGAAGATCATCCGAAAAATGTACAGGCAACTGGGCGGTTAATGCTGCCTTGCAGTTCACAGCAAAACACCATTGCTTATATTCGTAACTTTAGTAACCAACCAATCAACCACCGAGGGAATGGCGAACATCATTGATATTAAAATACCAAGAGCCCTGGCGGCCGCTTTGCGTATACCACCGAATGACCCCAGGCGGCAGCAGATAAGGGTACTGAAGAAACTGCTGAAAAAGGCCAGGTTTACAGAGTTCGGACAACAATACCGCTTTGACGAGGCGTTGCTTAGCAAGCACCCAGGAAAAAAATTCCAGGAACTGGTGCCGGTTCATGATTATAACAAGATATATGAAGAGTGGTGGAAGAAAACACTGGACGGGGTTCCTGATGTAACATGGCCGGGAAAGATCAAATATTATGCATTAAGTTCAGGCACCTCAGAAGCGGCAAGCAAATACATACCCGTTACCCGGGAAATGCTTCGAAGCAATACCATTAATTATATAAAGCAGCTCTTCAGCCTGATGCGGTATGAAGAAGCCAATAAGAGGGCAATGACCAAGGGCTTCCTGATGATTGGAGGCGCCACAGATCTGAAAAAAGGAAAGGCGGGCTGGTTTGCGGGAGATCTTAGCGGTATTCTGGCTAAAAAAAGGCCTTTCTGGTTTCAGAGCTTCTATAAACCCGGCGGACGCATCGCTGCAATGTCTGACTGGAACCAAAAGCTCCACGAAATAGTGGAACATGCCAAAGAGTGGGATATCGGTTATATCGTTGGCGTACCCGCCTGGTGCCAGATGTGCATGGAAATGGTCATCGAGCATTATAACGTAAAAACCATACACGATATATGGCCGAATTTCAGCTTCTTCGTACACGGTGGGGTGGCGTTTGAGCCGTATAAAAAAGGATTTGAAAAATTATTGGGAAAACCAATTGTTTATATTGAAAATTATTTGTCAAGTGAAGGTTTCATTGGCTATAAGACCAGGGAACATGCAAAAGGCATGAAGCTGATTCTCGATAACAATATCTTCTTCGAATTTGTACCCTTTGATGATAAGAACTTTGACCACGACGGCAAGATCATCGACAACCCGGAAGCCAAAATGATCCATGAAGTGGAAGAAGGAAAAGAGTATGCCTTGCTGATGAGTACCAACTCCGGCGCCTGGCGTTACCTGATCGGCGATACTATAAAATTTTCCGACCTGGAAAGGTGCGAAGTGGTTATCACCGGCCGCACCAAACACTTCCTCAGCCTTACCGGCGAGCACCTGAGTGTGGACAACATGAACAAGGCAATCGAAATTGTAAGCGAAGAATTTAATGTAAGCATTCCGGAATATACGGTAGTGGGGTTTCCCCATGAAAACATGTTTGCCCATCGCTGGTATGTGGCCACTAATGATAAAGTGGATGCCGAACAGTTGCGGATACGCATTGATGAAAACCTGCGTCACCTGAATGATGATTATGCCACCGAAAGGGACAGCGCCTTAAAAGAAGTTTTCCTGGAAGTATTGCCGGAAGAAAAATTCCTTCAGTTCATGGAGCAAAAAGGAAAATTGGGCAGCCAGCATAAGTTTCCACGGGTGATGAAAGGAAAAATGCTGGAAGAGTGGAACCGGTTTCTGCAAACCGGTCATATATGATCAACTGATATTTCTTCGTACTTATTACTTCTAACCTCGTACTTAACAATGGTTGAAGCAATCGTAAAAGGTTTGGGATTTGGATTGCTGCTGAGTATATCGGTGGGCCCGGTATTATTTTCTATCATCAAGCAAAGCCTGAACAATGGTTACAGGGGCGGACTGGCATTTGTGGCCGGGGTTTCTGCCAGCGATATTGCGCTGGTATTGCTCAGCAATATTTTTACTTCCCTGCTGGCAAGCCTTCAGCTTTACAGAACCCAGATAGGCGTTGCCGGATGCATCTTCCTTGTTTCAGTTGGTATATATTTCCTGTTCTTTAAAAAAATAAAAGTTAATAAGGAGGGTGCCCAGATCTTCAAATTCCGCAAGAGGGATTATGCCAAGCTTTTTTTGTCCGGCTTTTTTATGAATACGCTCAACCCGGCCATTTTTATTTTTTGGGTTACTACATCTACGGCGGTTATTGAGCATTCAGTAAATGAACGCATCATCATATTTACCACCTGTCTGTTATGGATGTTGCTGTCGGATGTGCTCAAAGTCTTCCTTGCCGGGAAGATCCGGAACCGGCTTACACCACACAATATTCACATCATCAACCGCATCAATGGTATCATATTGATAGTTTTTGGAATTGCTTTAATATGGGGGCTTATAGCGTATGGCAAAAAACTCTGACAACCGGGTAAAACAATTGTTGCAAAAAATATGGAAGTGGTCAAAGCGTATTTTTCTTTGGCTGTTCATCTTCCAGTTTTTCTATATTATATTATTGAAGTGGGTAAACCCTCCTGTTACCATCACACAGCTGGTAAGCTGGGTAAGCGGTCATGGCCTGAAGAGGGACTATATAAGCAGAAGCTCCATGTCGCCCAACGCCAGGCTGGCTGTTATTGCTGCAGAAGACCAGCTGTTTCCCGATCACAGCGGTTTTGACTGGAAGAGCATCAAAAAAGCCATGAAATACAATGAGAAAAAACCGGGTCGTATAAGAGGGGCAAGTACCATTAGCCAGCAGGTGGCCAAAAACGTTTTTCTCTGGCAGGGCCGCAGCTGGATAAGAAAAGGACTGGAAGTCTATTTCACTTTCATGATAGAACTGATATGGGGGAAGAAACGTATCCTGGAAATGTACCTGAATGTAGTAGAAATGGGAGACGGCATATTTGGTATTGAAATGGCAGCAAACAAATATTTCAATAAATCGGCTAAAAATTTAACAAGGCAGGAGGCGGCAATGATTGCAGCCTGTTTGCCCAATCCTAAAAGATATTCGGTGAAACCGCTTTCTTCCTATGTATCGGCCAGATCACAGTTTGTATTGCGGCAGATGAGCAACCTGCAGACAGATCCCGATATTCAGCGGGTAACAGGATGGGCATCGCCCTGATCAGTTGACAACCAGTTCAATTTTTTCACTGTTGTGGGTGGGGTGATAAAACCGGTGGTTGATGGCAAAACGTAAAAAATACCTGCCGGGACCTAAAGCCGGATTAATAGTTAACGAAATACTTTTTTGGGGCAGGGCATCTTTTAATCGAATGCCTGTAAAAATATCCCGCATCCATTTGCCATTTTTAAAAAGTCCGATCCGGAGCGTATCATCATCCGGCTGCGACTGTTCAATGTATTTTTGGTAATGATCGGGAACAACCACTTCACAGGAAAGCTTCAACTCTTCACCCTGTTTTATGGTAATCTTTTTTGCAGCAGGTACGAGGTTTATTCTGGAATAAGCAATAAAAGAAGAATCAAACTGATACCCGACATATCCAATTGGCGTCTTCATAGAATCCGCAAACCGCCACAGGTTCCAGATGTCTAAAAAATATACCGGCTTTCCCAGCAGGGAATCCTCCACCGGCCAGAAGTTATAGTTGTTCCTTCTCTCTTTAAACAAATTAAGGGAGTAGGTCATTTGCCCGGAATAAAACCAGTACTTGGATGCCCGTTGATAGGAATTGCTGAATACAACCGGCAAGCCTTTTGTTTTTTCTCTCATCTCCGTGGGCCAGTTCTTCCAGGCGTGGTACCGTTGTTGAATTGCTTTTACTGGCAGAACGTCAACGATCATTATTACCCTGCCAAAAAGAACAAGTAAAAATGTAACCGGCAATAAACGATACAGCCACTTTTGCCATAGCAGTTTATCATTCAGGTATTGATGGGCCAGAATAATTACGGCTACCAATGCAGGCGAAGTCCAGTTACCTTCCACTTTTCCCCGAAAAGAACTGAGCAGAAAAAAACAGTACACACCGATCATAGTGAAGCGCAATGCCCTTTCCGTAGCAGTTACCGGCTTATACAATAATGCCGCTGGTAACAAAATAAAACCGGCAACCGGCCCCGCCAGTAATAACTGCCCGAAAACATAATCCGTCGTAAAGGAAAATTTGTAGGCGTTCACATTGCTTTCAAACAGGTGATAACGAAAACTTACCCAGTCATGCTGGTACTGCCACCACAAATGAGGGAAAAATAATACCAGTGCTATAGCACCGGCAACATATAACTGGTAACGGGTGAACAGCCGGATATTGGATAACAGGGTAAAGAAAACGATCAGCACAGCATGATACTTGCTGTAAAGCAGAAAGGTAACAGACAAACCCAGCAGGATACTGTGCAGCATCGACGGGGTAGACGTAAATTTTTTATAACACCAAAAAAACAGGGCGGTAAAAAAGATAAGGGGTATATCAGGTACAGCCACAAATCCCATCAATTGTATCACGGCCATCGATAAGGCGATCGCATAAAATAAAAAAGGGTTTTTCTTTTCTGTCAGTTGTTCTATGATGGCCAGAGAAAGGACATTCAGCAGCAACGGGAAGAGGCGGACACCCAGTTCGTTGGGAAAAATGGCATAACCGGCCTTAACCAGCAGGGCCGTCATAGGCGGATGGTCAAAATAACCCCAGTCAAGGTAGCGGGAAAACACCCAGTAATAGGCCTCATCATCCTGCAGTTCGGTAAGGCCCGCCTGTAGAAGGCCAAGCAAAATCCACAGGCCATAAAACAAAATGCGGTGGTGCTTTGCCAGTAATTGTTTCATCCGGCAGCGAATGTAAATACAATTATCCTTTCAGAATCTTGTCCACTGCATTTATAGCTTTTTGCAGCCGTTGTTCATAATTGCCGCTGATATCCGCCCAGGGTACCGGCTGGTTAATCATCAGGTCTTTGTAGATACTATATAATTTATGACGGGTGTGCAGGTCCGGATATTCCCGCAATTCGTCCTTTACCCAGGGGAGATCTGTATTGCAAAGAAGGTAAAGGTCATATGGCCGCTCCACGATCTGGTCCAGTACAAAGCGATGGCATTTGTTGAATACGAACTCACACCACACTTTCATTACATACATATCGGTATCAATGAACAGGGGCAGGTGACCGCCATTCTCCAGGAATGATTCTGAATGGTGCTCCAGCGAAGCCGTGTATTCATCTTCCAGTGCCAGTTGCCCTTTGGCAATGGTTAGCAGGTCGTCAAACTCATAATTGGTACCATTGGTAAGCAGGTATTCCCTGGCAAACTCCGGGCACCAGGTTGTTTCGTAATGCTGTGCCAGTTGCTCGCACAAGGTACTTTTACCGGTGCTTTCAGGTCCAATGATGACGATTTTCTTAAGCATGACCTGAAAGATACTTTCTTGCCTGATTATTTCTACCTTTTGTGCGGGATAAAAAAAGATTCCTCTTTTTTAAAGTAAAAAATCAATACGGCCGTCTTCCTGTAAAAGAGCGGCAATGTATGCGGAAATGGCAGGGGAAAAACAAAATATCATTCAGGCAGTAAAAAACTACGGAAGGCAATTATTCGGCTTCATACGAAGCAGGGTGAGTACAGAAGAGGATGCAGAAGATATCCTGCAGGATGTGTGGTACCAGCTCAGCAGCCAGACAAAAAGCGAGGACATCGTGAGCATCAGCGGTTGGCTATACCGGGTGGCCCGCAACCGGATCACCGATAGTTACCGCAGAAAAAAGGAAAACAGCCTGGACGATATGTTGGCAGAAGATGAGGAAGGTGTATGGGATGTTCCGGATTTCATGGTAGCAGAAACAGCAGATCCTGAAACAATCCAGTTGCAGAAAATGTTTCGGGAGGAACTGGCCGATGCCCTCGGTGAGCTTCCGGATAACCAGCGCAAGGTTTTTATCTGGAACGAACTGGAGGATATGACGCTGCAGGAGATTGCTGACAGGGAAAATGAGAATCTGAAAACGATCATATCCCGCAAACGGTATGCAGTGCAATACCTGCGAAAGCGACTCGGATTTTTAAACAATGAATTTTTTAACGAATAAAAAAACAAAAAACAGAAATATGAAAAGTGTAATCAGAAGAAAACCGTATTTGATTCCCTTGTTTATGATCCTTGGTTTTGGGGCAGTGGCCTTATTTGGATGGATTGTAATGCTGCTTTGGAATGCTGCTTTGGTACCCGTAACAGGTGCAGGCATTATCAGTTTCTGGAAGGCATTGGGCTTGCTGGTCCTCAGCCGGATATTGGTGGGTGGGTTTGCTGGTGGTAAAGGCAGGGGAAACCGTATGGGAGCAAGATGGTCGCATATGACCCCTGAAGAAAAGGAGCAGTTCAAAGAATACTGCCGTAAAAGATGGGGAAAGGACAAAACAGATGAAACATCCTTCACAGAAGTGCAGTAAGAATAGCGCAACAGGCTAATGGGCCTGTTGCTTCTTTACCCTGTTACGCCATTCAATCAGTCCCCATACCGCCATAAACAACAAAATAAAGTAGTATACACTGGTGAACACATAATGCTTCACAAAGTATAGCGGTATCGAAGCAATATTCGTGGCAATCCACCAGCACCAGCTTTCCACTTTCTTCTTCGTCATCAGCCACATACCGGTAAAAGCAGTAGCCGAAGCAAAAGCATCGGCCCAGGGAATGGCGTCCGGTGCAAAATCTTTTTTCAGGTAGGTCAGTAAGAAAAAGAGGGTGATATAAAAGCCCGCAAAGAAGAGAAGCTGGTACATCCACCAGCGTTTATCAGAAAAACTGATATGAACAACCGGGTGATGTTCCTTGTCTTTCCTGGCCCAGACTATCCAGCCATAAATACTCATAAGGGTGTAATAAAGATTTACCGAGGCCTCACCGATCAAATCGCCTTTAAAACTTAGCCAGATGTAAATGATGGTATTGATAAGCCCTACGGGATAAACCAGGATATTTTCCTTGCGGCTGAACCATACACTGGCAATGCCGGCAATCACGGCAATGAACTCCGGCAAACTGGTATGTTGCAGCCCTGTAATAAATTGTTGCCAGATGTTTTCCATCATCCCAAAAGTGGGGAATGATTTTTAGATTGCCATGTAAAAAATAAAAATATGTTATGAGTACTATTAAGGATGCAACGGTATTGATTACCGGGGGAGCTTCAGGAATTGGCAAACTAATGGGCGAACTATGCCTGCAGCAAGGCGCCCGAAGGCTGATTATCTGGGATATTGATGAAACCAATACAGTGGCATTCGCAACACTGCTGCGGAACAAAGGGTATGAAGTAGCTTACAATATTGTAAACCTGGAAAGAACAGAAGACATCATAAAGGCAGCAAAAGAGGTGTTGGAAATGTTTGGAACACCAGACCTGCTTTTCAACAATGCCGGTGTGGTAGTGGGCAAAGAATTTGTACAGCATACCCACCGCGACATCGATTTCACCGTTAACATCAACACCAATGCATTGATGCATGTGGCACTCGAGTTTCTTCCTTCCATGATCAGCCGGAAAAAGGGACATATTATCAATATAGCCTCTGCTGCCGGAATGATGGCCGTTCCCAAATTGGCCGTCTATGTGGCCAGCAAGCATGCAGTTGTGGGCTGGAGCGAAAGCCTTCGGCTGGAACTGGAAGCAGTTTCAAAAGACCTCCATGTTACCACCGTCACACCATCGTATATCAGGACCGGCATGTTTGAAGGGGTGCGGTCGCCGGTAGTACCATTGCTAACACCGGAAAGGGCGGCTCAAAAAATTATTAATGGTGTAAAAAGAAATAAACGGTATGTCCGTATGCCGGGCATTGTTTATATCGTTCCCTTTGTGAAAGGCATTTTACCGCAACGCTGGTTTGATGTGGTAGCCGGCAAATGGTTTGGTTTTTATAAAAGCATGAATACTTTCAGGGGAAGGAATTAATTATTGCACGGGACGTTTGTATTTTTTCCAGCTTCTTAAGAAAAGAACACCCTTTGTGGTTTTAAACCGGGTTGGCACCTGTTGCCATTTATTATTTTCAAACCGCCAAACCAGGAAATGCAGGTGGGGCACAAACGCATAACCGGTTTTGCCGCTTAGCGCAATGGGCTGTCCCTTCTTTACACTATCGCCTGTATTCACCAGGGCACCCCTGTATTGCAGGTGCCAGTATCCGGCACGGGAGCCATCGGTATGTTGTATCACAATATTGTTCCCGTCGGGACGGTATTTTTTTTTCAGCCCGCCCCTTCTCCCGTCTTCTTTGGCCCTTACCACTACACCATCTCTTGCAGCCGTAATGGTATCTCCTCTTTTCATATTGAAATCAAGGGCTGCCCTTTCTTTGTGTGTAAAGCGGCTGAAATAACCCTGTATGACTTTATATTTTTTTCCTTCGGGAAACGGAAGGGCATAAATATAACTGGTATCATCTTTGAGAACTCCTTTCTGTAAAAGCTTTACCTCTTTGCGTAAAGGATTCTTACTGACAGAGCAGGATGCTGCCAGTACAACAACTAATACTAAACAGATAAGATTATTTCTTACCGGCATTTTTCTTTTCTGCTTTAATCATCGCATCATAATCTATTCCCTGGTCCTTCATCAGCTGCAAGCCGTAGTTGCGCAGGTAAGTAATTACTTCTATTGCTTTTTTCCCTTTGGCCGTAAGGCTGTATTCAGTGCGGGGCGGTACTTCCGCATACACTTTTTTCAAAACAAAACCATCCGCTTCGAGTTCCTTCAGTGTTTGGGTCAGCATCTTCTGGCTGATGTGTTCAATATCCTTTTGCAGCTCCGTATACCGCCAGGTTTTGTTGCGCAGCCGCCACAGCACCGGTATGCGCCAGGTGCCGCCGAGTTTTTTTAACACAAAATCGACCGGGTTATAGAATCGCTGGTTGTGGATGATTACATCAGGCATAGGCTAAAATTACAGCATACGCACCAAAAAGTTCGTAACAGCCTAATAGGTGTTATACAAGGTTTCGTAGGGATATAGGATAAACTTTACACTCTAAAATATAAATACTATGTCAGCAATTAAAGAAGTACAGCACTATGTGCACTTTCATGGTGCACCTTCTAAAGGAAAAATACTAATGGTGGCCAGCTCTCCGTCTGTAAGCCAGCAAACGGGTTGGCCGATCGG